>NZ_JBHJRC010000078.1:0-29935 GCF_042261735.1 Kitasatospora sp. NPDC056327
CCCGGCCACTCCCGGGCGGCCGGCCCTCGGCGCCGCTCCGGCGCCGGTGATCCGTGCCGGCGATCCGCTTGGAGGAGCGATGCCAGACCGGCCTGCCACCGCACCGGCCGGACCGCCGGGAGGCGGCCACGACGCTCCCGGACCGCGCTCCGGGGCGGGCCGGCTGACGTTCCATCCGCTGGTGTTCCAGCCCGAGGGCGACGAGGTGACGGTCGGCCGGCTCGACGAGGGCACCTTCGTCGTCCTGCCCGCCGACGGCGCCGCCCTGCTGCGGCGGCTGGTCGACGGCACCGGCCCCGCCGAGGCGGCCCGCTGGTACGCGGAGAGCTACGGCGAGACCGTCGACATCGAGGACTTCGTCGCCGACCTGGGCGAGCTGGGTTTCCTGCGCGCCCCGGGCGACGCGCCCGCGCCGCCGCCCGCGCCGGTGCGCTGGCAGCGGCTGGGCCGCGCGGTGTTCTCGCCGGCCGGCGCGGTGCTCTACGGGGCGCTGCTGGCGGGCGCGGCGCTGACCCTGGTGCGCTCGCCCGAGCTGGTCCCCAACTACCGGCACCTGTTCTTCACCCCGTACCTGTCGGTGCTGGTGATCGTGATGTTCCTGGCGCAGGCGCCGCTGATCCTCGTGCACGAGGCGGCGCACGCGCTGGCGGGCCGCCGGCTGGGCCTGCCGTCCCGGCTCTCGGTGGGGCGGCGGCTGTACTTCGTGGTCTTCCAGACGGAGCTCGACGGCCTGGTGACGGTGGAGCGGCGGCGCCGGATCCTGCCGATGCTCGCCGGGGTGCTGGCCGACCTGGCCGTGCTGGCGGTGCTGACGCTGGTCGCGGCCGGGACCAGGCACGGCGACGGGGGGCTGTCGGTGGCCGGCGGGGTCGCGCTGGGCCTGGCGTACTCGACGGTGCTGCGGGTGATCTGGCAGGCGCTGTTCTTCCTGCGCACCGACGGCTACTACCTGGTCGCCACGGTGCTGGGCTGCGTGGACCTGCACACCACGGCCAAGCAGTTGCTGGCCGGCCACTGGGCGCGGCTGCGCGGCCGGCCGGCCCCGTACGACCCGGAGCGCTGGCATCCGCGGGACCGTGCGGTGGCCCGCTGGTACGCGGTGCTGATGGCGCTGGGCTACGCGATGGCCCTGGTGACGCTGGCGGTGAACCTGCCGCCGGTGGTGGCCCGGGCGGCCCGGTCGGTGCTGGACCAGCTGTCGGGGGACGCCGGCCACCGCTGGGTCGGGCTGGCCGACAGCGTCGTCTTCCTCTTCCTGACCGTCGGCGAACTCGCCCTCTCCGCCGTGCTGTACCTGCGGGAGCGGCGGGCCCGGCGGGCGGCGGACCCGGCGCCGCGGCCGGCCGCACCGTGACCGCACCGCGGTCCGCCGTCCGGTGACCGCACTCCGGTCCGCCGTCCCGTGGCCCGTCCCCGTCCGTCGCCCCCGTCCGTCGCCCCCCGTCCGTCGTCCCGTCCCGCCGCCCCGTTCCGCCGCCCCTGGAGGTCCGATGTCCACACCGTCCGCCGGATCCGGCCGCCACGTCCTGGTGACCGGGAGTCTGCGCCGCGACCGCGCCGCCGCCCGCGCCGGCCTGGAACTGCCGGAGCCGCTGCTGCCCGGCCTGCCCGCGGTGTCGGCGCACCGCCGGCTCCGCGGCCCCTACACGGCGGCCGGCACGCTGCTGCGCGCCCTGGTGCCCGAGGCGGCGCGGCGGTGGCCGGAGCTGGTGGCCGCGCACGAGGTGGAGCTGTTGACGGTCGCGCCGGAGCTGCGCGAGCGGGTGCCGGCCGCCCGGGAGACGCTGACCTCGCTGGCGGTCCCGCAGGAGCGGACCAGGTTCTACTCGCGCTGGCGGACGCTGCGGATCGCGCACGGTGTGCAGGAGTTCCTGGCGGAGGTGCTGGTACGCCGGGCCGAGGGGCCGCGGTCGCTGGTGGTGGAGGACCTGGACCACGCCGATCCGACGGATCTGGAGTTCCTGTCGGTGCTGCTGCGGCGCACCGATCCGGCGCTGCTGACGGTGGTGGCGGGCGGGAGCGCGGCGCTGCTGGAGCCGTTGCCGGTGGACCGGGCGGTGGAGGCGGGGACGCCGCTCGGCGAGAACCTGCCGGAGGTGCTGGCCGGGTGCTGCGCACTGGTGACGGCGCCCGCGGCCCCGGTGGCCGGGGCCGGCGACGCGGCGGAGGCCGGGGCCGGCGACGGGGTGGGGCCCGCGGGGGCGGCGGCCCGGTTCGTGGCGGGGGACGGCGTCGACGACGACCCGGCCGTGCTGGCCGCGTACCGGGCGCTGCCGGACCGGGAGCGGCGGGAGCTGCACGACCGGCGGGCCGCGGAGCTGGCGGAGCTGGGCGAGCCCACGCTCGACCGGGGTGCGGTGCCGTACCACCTGGAGCACGGCGCCGACCTGGCCGGGGCGGGGCTGCACGCGCTCGCGAAGGCGATGGACACCTGCATGCTGCTGGGTTTCTACCACGCCAGTCTGGAGTTCTGTCACCGCGGCCGCAGGCACCTGGACCCGGCGGCGCACCCGCAGGCGTGGTGGCACTTCACCGGCAAGATGCCGACGTCGCTGTCGGCCCTGGGGCGGGCGGACGAGGCGGAGGCGGTCTGCCAGGAGGTCCGGGTGCACTCCGTCGATCCGACGGCGCATCTGCAGTGCGCCTACGCGACGGCGATGCTCTTCACCCGGCACCGTTCCCCGGACCGCCGTGACCACGAGCGGGCGATGGGCTGGATCAACCAGGCGATCGCCATCGCCTCGCTGCTGCCGGATCCGCGTCAGCGTGCCTTCAACACCGTCTTCCACCACAACGGTCTGGCGCTCATCGAGGCGCACCGGGGCCGCCCGCAGGCGGCGCTGGACCTGGTGACGGCGGGGCTGGCGGAGCTCGACCGGGACCTCGGCGCGGACGAGCACCGGCTGCACCGCTCGGTGCTGCGGCACAACCGTTCCTCGGTGCTGGGCGGGCTGGGGCGGCTGGACGAGGCGCTGGCGGACCTGCGGTCGGTGATCGAGAGCGACCCGAACTACCCGGAGTACCACTTCGACCTGGGCAACCTGCTGCGCCGGCGCGGGGACGAGGAGGGGGCGCTGGCCGCGTACGAGTGCGCGCTGCGGCTGGGTCCGCCGTTCCCGGAGGTGTACTACAACCGGGGGGACGTCCGCTGTGCGCTGGGCGACGTGGACGGGGCGCTGGCGGACTTCGGCTACGTGCTGGTGCTGGATCCGAGCTTCGTCGACGCCCGGGTGAACCGGGCGGGGCTGCTGCTGGACCTGGGGGACGCGGCGGGGGCGGAGCGCGACGCGCTGGCCGGGCTGGCGCTGGCCCCGGACAACCCGCACCTGCTGGCCGTGCTGGGCCGGGTACGTGCGGAGCGGGACGACCTGGGGCCGGCCGTGGAGGCCTTCGACCGGGCGCTGCTGCTGGATCCGGATCTGCCGGCCGCGCTCTGCGGGCGGGCCGGCGCGGCCTTCCGGTCGGGTGATTCGGAGGCCGCGCTGGCCGATCTCCAGCACGCGGTGCGGGTCGCGCCGCAGGATCCGCTGATCCGTTACAACCGCGCCTATCTGCTGTTGCGCACGGACCGGTGGGAGGCGGCGCTGGCGGATCTGGACCTGTGTGCCGAGTTGCTGCCGGACGACGAGGACGTGCTGGCCGCCCGGGCCGAGTGCCTGGCCCGGCGGGCCGCCGCCACGGCGGGCTGAGGCCGGGCCGCGGTCCTCATCCGCGCCAGCGGTCCACGGCGACGCGGGTGCGGGTGAGGACGGCGACGGCGAGCCGGGCGGCGGCGTCGAGGACCGAGTCGGGCGGGGCCGGGGTGCCGGGCCGGGCCGGAGCGGCGGCGGGGCGGACGGCGGCCGGGGCCGGGGGGTCCTGCGCGGGGGCCGGGGACCGGTCCGGGGCGGGCCGCTCGGTCAGCCGGCGGGCCCGGTCGGCGAGGGCCCGCCGGCGCAGGGCGAGCAGGGAGCCCGGTGGCAGTCCGAAGCACTCCTCGTAGGAGCCGGTCAGGGTTTCGGAGGGGATGCGGCGGCCGGCCTCGATGTCGGAGAAGACGCTGTGCGCGCTGTAGCCCAGTCTCTGGGCGAGGGCCCGCATGGACAGGCCCCGTTCGAGTCTGAGCCGTCGCAGCGCCGTTCCGAGGTCGGGTCCGGCCCATTCCTGGGGCGGCGCCCCCGTTTCCGCTCCGGGGGCCTTGCCGGGAGCTCCCGGTAATACCGTCCGGCCGTCACCGGTGAAGTTCCGGTGCGGACCGCCGATGGAGTTCTGGACTGCCATGGAATCACCACGTTCCTGAAATCGCTCGCACGCCCTGAAAACAACCACGGTCGCCGCCACCCGGGGCGCTCGTCGCCCGGCGGCATGGCGCTGACCTCGGACTGTTCCCGTCCGAGGTGAGGCGGCCGCCGTCCCCCCGACGGCCGCCGGCGATTCAACCCCCAGAAATCCGGGGGGTCCCGGCCCCGTTCCCGACACGCCTCCCCCGGGCGCCGGAAATTCCGGTGACAGCTTTGCGTAATAGTCCCGCAACAGGGATCAGCATGCCGCCCGGCAGCGCCCTCGTCAATGGCGAGAAGCGCTGTCCGAATGGCTGACGGAATTCCCGCTGGACGCTTTTCGTCCCAGGCACCCCGAGGATCGCAGCGTCCTACCCGAAGACGGCCCGGCGGAAGGCGTTGCGCAGGTTGGTGAGCGGCCGGAAGTCCCGGTCGTAGTGGACCTTGTTGGTGAGCAGCAGCGCCCAGCGGCCGCGGCGGCGGGAGATCCAGACGCCGGTCCCGGTGAAGCCGTAGTGGACGAAGGTGCCCTCGGCCGGGTCGGTGCCGGCGGCGCAGAGCCAGGAGAGGCCGCGGGCGGGGGCGAGTCCGCCGGTGTGCACCCGCAGCGACTCGGTGATCCACGGCTCGCCCCAGGGCAGGGCGGCCGTGGCGGGCGGGGCGAGCAGTGCGGTGAGGAAGCGTTCGAGGTCGTGGGCGGTGGAGAAGGCGCCGGCGTTGCCGGAGACGCCGCCGAGGAGACGGGCCGAGGGGTCGTGGACGGTCCCGCACAGGAACTCGCCGCCGTCGGCACCGGCGGTGACGGTTCCGGCGGGAGCGGCCTCGGTGGGAGCGGTCTCGGTGGGAGCGGTGCGGCCGGCACGGGGCGTTCCGTGGAGCGGGCCGTAGCGGGTGTCGGTCATGCCGAGCGGCTGCCAGGTCTGCCGGGCGGCGAGTTCGTCGAGCGGCGCGCCGGCGAGGTCCTCGACCAGGTGGCCGAGCAGGACGGCGGCCCGGTCGGTGTACTCGACGGCGACCCCGGGCGGGCGGTGCAGCGGGGCGCCGAGCACGCCGGCCCGGATCGCGGCCGGGTCGCTTCCGTAGAGTTCGGCGAACCGGGTGCGCAGCGGCATTCCGGCTGTGTGGGTGAGGAGTTGACGGACCGTCACCTGTCCGGCGGGGTGTCCGGCGGCGGCCGGCCAGTGCTCGCGCAGGGGCCGGTCGAGTGGGAGGCGGCCGGACTGCCGGAGGGCTCCGGCGCAGGGCCACAGGGCGATGATCTTGGTGAGGCTGGCCAGGTCGAAGACGGTGTCGTGGTCCATCTCCCGGCCGGCGTGGGCGCCCCGGCCGAGCACTCCGGCACGGCCGCGCTCCCGGACACCGTGCGCGTCGCCGACGGACCAGACGCCGCCGGTGCCGGCGCGGCGCAGCCCGGTGCGCACCAGTGGCGCCAGCGGCCCGTCGGGGCCGGAGGGGCCGGCCGGCCGGGCGGGTCGCACCGTCGCGCTCATCCGTGTCTCTCCCCCGCGCCCGTCCGTCCCCGCCCGGGGGCCCGGCGGGCCCCCGGGGAGGCTACCCGGCGCGGGGGCGGGTCAGACGGCGGGCGCGCCGTCGAACTCCTTGCCCAGACAGATGCTCTGCTCGTGCTCGCGGTAGAGGCCGAACTTCTCGATCGCGGCGTAGCCCTCGGAGGCGTACAGCGCGACGGCCTCGGGCTGTTCGGTGCCGGTCTCCAGGATGAAGCGGGTGCGTCCGGCGTCGGCGGCGGTCCGCTCCAGGCGGCGCAGCACGAGCCGGGCGAGGCCGCGGCCGCGGGCCTGCGGGCGGACGAACATCCGCTTGAGTTCGGCGTCGGTGTCGCGGATGCCGAAGGGGGCGGCCCGCTTGGCGCGCCAGCCGCCGCAGGCGACGGGTTCGCCGTCGAGGTAGGCGATCAGGAAGAGACCGGCCGGCGGTTCGAAGTGGTCGGGATGCAGTTCGGTGAGGTCGCCCTCGCCGTAGCGGCGGACGTACTCCTCCTGGACCTCCGCGGTGAGGAGCCGGGCGTCGGGGTGACCGAAGCCGGTGACGCGGATCTCGATGCCGTCGCCCTTGGTGTCGTGCACGAAGGTTCCGCCGGTGGTGGTGCTCTCCATGGTGGTCAAGCCTACGGCCCGGGGTCAGCCGGCCGCCGGGCGGGCCTCCAGGCGGGCGACCAGGGCGTCCTTGCCGAACATCCGGGCGGTGTCGACGGCGGACGGGGTGCCGGCGGCGGGGTCGGCGCCGGCGGCGAGCAGGGCGTCGAGGACGTCGTCGTTGCCCTTGAAGACGGCGCCGGCGAGGGGGGTCTGGCCGCGGTCGTTGGCCCGGTCGGGGTCGGCGCCGCGGTCCAGGAGGGCGGTGACGGCGGCGGCGTGGCCGTGGTAGGCGGCGAGCATCACGAGGGTGTCGCCGCGGTCGTTGGTGAGGTCGGCGGGGGCGCCGGCGTCGACGTAGGCGGCGAGGGTCGCGGCGTCGCCGGTGCGGGCGGCGTCGAAGAGCCGGCCGGCCAGGGCGATCACGTCGGCGTCGGGGGCGTCGGGGGTCGCGGGGGTGTCGGTCATGTCGGGGCCCTTCTCCGGGGACGGGTGCCGTGCGGGGTCCGTCCGGTGGTGTCGGCGGTCGCGCCGGTCGCACGGTAGCGCACGACACGGGGGCGGGAGGGGCGTGCGGCCGTCCGGGCGAACTTCGCGCGGCGGGTTCCGCGCGGGCCCGCGCGCGGGGCGTCCTCGGGGCGGGGATCGGGACGCTGATCGAAAACCACCCATTTGCCCCGTTCCATCATCTATTACCTTTTGTCACGATTGTGGCACTTTCCGTGACACTGTCCCCCCTCCCCGAGGAGCAGCACGTGATCCTCTCGATCTCCGGCATCGTCCTGTTCGGCACCATCGCGTTCCTGTTCTTCCGCAGGGACGGACTCAAGATCTCCCATGCCGTCGTCTGCGCCCTGTTCGGCTTCTACATCGCCGGCTCCTCGATCGCGCCGAGCATCACCGCGGGCGGCGCGAGCCTCGCCAGCCTCCTCGGCGGCCTCAAGTTCTGACGCCGCCGGCCTCCCCGCCGTACGGGCCCGGGCGCGGATCCCACCGCCCCCGGGCCCGGCCCTTGCGGCGGGCCGGCCGGCCGCGGGCCCGTCCCGGCGGCGCGCCCCTGCGCCGCGGCCCCGCCACCACCCGCCGCCACCCGCCGCCGTACGCCGCACCCGTCCCGACCGCCCCACCCGACCGTCCCACTCGCCCGGGGAGCCAGGAATGCCCTTCGACCGTCACCAGTTCCGCCTCGGCCGGGGGCGGGAGCTCGCCCGTACGGCGGGCGACCACGCCTCCGACATGTTCGCCCCGCTCACCGTCCTCGGCCGCGGCCTGCGCCACCACGCCGACTGGGCCCGGGGCCGCTGGCAGGCCACCCCGAAGGACCGGCGCGGGCCGACGCTCTTCCTGGCGGCCGCGATGCTGCTGGGGATCTACCTGCTGCCGCACGGCCTGCTGTTCGCGCTGGTCGCCCTGATGGCCAGCGCCGCCTGGTCCGGCCGGGCACCGAAGGCGCCGCCCGCCCCGCCGGAGCCGGACGTCGCCGACGTCAAGCTCACCGCCCTGTACGCCGCGCTCACCCCGTACCTGGGCGGGCCGGACGGGCTCGACCCGCTCTACCACCACGAGGGCGGCTACCAGGGCGTCTTCTCCGGGTGGGAGTTCGACGGCGGGGGCCGCCTCGCCCGGCTGGAGATCGCCTATCCGGCGTACTTCACCGACACCGAGCCGGCCGCCCGCGCCCGGATCGAGCAGGTCGTGCAGGGCAAGGCCGGCCGGGCCCGGGAGTACCGCTTCGACTGGGACGAGGAGTCCAACAGGCTGCGGATCACCGCCCTGGCGCCGCTGCCCGCGGACATCGTCGCGCAGCGCTTCGTGGCCGCCCCCGGCGAGATCGTGCTCGGCTTCACCGACGAGGACGGCAGCGCCCGCACCATCCCGGTGCACCGGGGCGGCGGGGTCTCCCAGCAGCCGCCGGTGGTCTGGCGCACCGGCCCGCGCTCGGCCGAGCCGCACCTGCTGGCACTGGGCGTGAACGGCTACGGCGCCTCCGGCCTGATCCGGTCGGTCGCGCTCCAGGCCCTGCCGTTCGGCGACCTGGTGGTGATCGACGGCGCCGGCACCGGTGAGCACGCCTGCCTGGTGAACCGGCCGGGCGTGCACACCGTGGAGACCAGCCTGCACGGCGCGCTGGCCGCGCTGCAGTGGGCGGCCGACGAGACGGCGCGCCGGCTCGCCGTGCTGAACGCGGCCCGGCACGCCGGCACCGCCCCGCCGGAGGACGTCACCCGGCCGCTGTGGCTGCTGCTCGACCACCCGACCGAGCTCGGCGAACTCGCCCGTGCCGAGGGCCGGCCGGATCCGCAGGACCTGCTGGAGCTGCCGCTGCGGCACGGCCGGGCCGCCCGGGTGACCGTGGTGGTCGCGGACGACATCGAGGCCCTGGGCCGGATCCCGGCGAGCGTGCGGGCCACCGCCCGGGCCCGGGTGGTGCTCGGTCCGGCCGGTCCTGAGGAGACCCGGGCCGCGCTCGGCGTGCCGCTGGACATCGTGCCCGCCGCGCAGGCCCCGGCCGGCCGCGGCTACGCCCGGATCGGCGCGGGTGCCCCGGTGCGCCTCCAGGTCCCGGTCACCGTCGACCCGCTGGACGAGGACGCCCCCGCCGCGCTGCGGGACGCGGTGATCGCGCTGCTGCCGCACCACGACACCCGTACCGGGGCGCCGGCCGCGGACCGGTCCGCGGCACCCCCCTGCCCGGACGGCCCGCCGGCCGTCCCGGTGGAGCCCGGCCCCGGGCCGCGCGCCGGGGTGGACCTCGCGAAGGGCCAGGCCGCGCTGGGCTTCCGCCCGCTCGCCTGACCGGCGGGCCGGCATCCGAACGGGAGGGGCGGCGCGGTCCGCCCGGGACCGTCCCGGTACGCTCCTCCGAGGAAAGGCCGACCGATCACCAGATGTGAAATAGGTGACACCTGGGGTGATATCACCGGCCAGATGTGACAAATCGGGCGCCGGTGGGTACAAACAGGGGCGGCACGACAGACGACGCATGTCCCGGGACGGGAATCTTCGTCGGAGGCCGAGCGTTGACCGAACGACGAAGAACAGCGACCACTAGTCCTGTGGGCCATAAGCCCGGGAGGCACGATTCATGAGCGAGCGAGCTCTCCGCGGCACGCGACTCGGGGCCACTAGCTACGAGACCGACCGCGGTATTGATCTGGCTCCCCGCCAGACCGTCGAGTACGCATGTCAGAACGGGCACCGATTCGAGGTTCCCTTCTCGGTCGAGGCCGAGATCCCCGCGACCTGGGAATGCCGCTTCTGCGGCCAGGAGGCGGCGCTTCTCGACGGCGACGAGCCGGAGGAGAAGAAGGTGAAGCCGACGCGCACCCATTGGGACATGCTGATGGAGCGCCGGACGCGCGAGGAGCTGGAGGAGGTGCTGGCCGAGCGGCTGGCCGTGCTCCGCTCCGGTGGGATGAACCTCGCGGTGCACCCGCGGGACACCCGCAAGAGCGCCTGACCACGCTCCCGCCGACGGGCGGGAGCACGCGAAAAGGGACCCTGGCCACCAGGGTCCCTTTCGCGTGCCCGTGCACCGGTACCCGCGAACCGGTACCCGCGCTCCGCGGGCGTGCGGGCGCCGCCGGACCCGGCGGGGCTCCGGCGGCGGCCGCGGGCGGTCAGCCGTTGATCGGCGGGCGGTGGGCGGTGTCCGGACCCTGCGGGCCGGCCGGCGCGTCGCCCGGCTCGACCACCTCGCCCTGGATCACCTTGCCGTCCGGGCGGTGGATGCGCAGCTGCTCCTGCAGCCGCACCGCGTCCGCGAACGGGGCGGTGCCGGCCGCGCCGGTGGAGCGCAGCGCCCTGTCGGCGAACCGGCGCCCGGCGGCCCGCCAGAGCGCGCGGGTGGGCGGCAGGAGCAGGGTCAGTGCCAGGGCGTCCGAGAGGAAGCCGGGCAGGATCAGCAGCAGGCCGGCGAGCACGGTCAGGCTGGTGCCGGTCTGCGGCTGGGCGGACTGCGGATCCCTGGTCTGTTCGAGGGCCGCCGACAGGGCGCGCCGTCCGGCCCGCTTGATCAGCCAGCCGCCGGTCATCGCGCCGGCGATCAGCAGCAGCACCACGGTCAGGCCGCCCAGCCACGAGCCCACCCGGACCAGCAGCCAGATCTCCAGGACCAGCCAGGCGGTCAGCAGCAGCGGCAGCAAGCGCCGCAGCTTCGAGCGCGGCGCCGGACGGGCGGGGGTAGCTTGCTGGGTCACGGTACGAATCCACTCCAGGCGGTGCTCTGCGCGCCGCACGGGAGGTCCGGGCCGGCTACGGCACCACCTGGTCCAACGGCCGGTGGGCGGTCTGTGTTCCGCGCCTGCGGGCGAGCAGCACGCCGGCCGCGCAGGCCAGCAGGCCGCCGACGGCGAGGGTCCACTCGGGCACGGCGCCGACCCGGGCGGCGACGGTGGTGCCGTCGCGCAGCGGGACGGTCGCGGACAGTTCGGCCGCGGTCAGTTCCTCGGTGCGCTGGACCACGCTGCCGTCCGGGGCGATCACCGCGCTGATGCCGCTGGTGGCGGCGATCAGCACCGCGCGGCCGTGCTCGACGGCGCGCAGCCTGCTCATCGCGAGCTGCTGCTCGGGCTGGCCGGTCCTGGCGTAGGTGGCGTTGTTGGTCTGCACGACGAGGATCCGGGCGCCCTGGTCGACGGTGTCGCGGACGATCTCGTCGTAGGCGACCTCGAAGCAGATGACGTCGCCGATCCGGGCGGGGCCGAGCTGCATGACGCCGTTGTGGTCGCCGGGGTAGAAGTCCCGGGCGACCCGCTGGAGGCGGGTGATGACCTTGGACAGCTGGTCGCGGAAGGGCACGTACTCGCCGAACGGCACCGGGTGCTGCTTGGTGTAGGAGGCGCCGGGGCCGGTCTTCGGGTCCCAGACGATGCCCTCGTTCTGCACGTGCTGCTCGTCGGGGCCGTCGACCAGGGTGCCGACCAGGGTGGGCACCCCGATCGCGCGCACGGCCTCGTCGATCCGGGCGTAGGCCTGGGGGTCGCTGAACGGGTCGAGGTCGGAGGAGTTCTCCGGCCAGATCACGATGTCGGGCTTCTCGGCCCGGCCGGCCTCGACGTCGGCGGCGAGCTTCTCGGTGGCGGCGGCGTGGTTGTTGAGGACCATCATCGGGCGGCCGAGGAAGTCCATGCCGGGGTTGGGCACGTTGCCCTGGATGACGGCGACCTTGACGGTGTCGGCCGCCGCGGTGGGCACCGGCACCAGGTAGCCGGCGAGCAGGGCGGCGAGGGCACCGGCGGCGGCCGCGGCGGCGGGCAGCGGGCGGCGGGCGGTGCTCCGGCCGGCGGCGGTGACGGTGGTGGCGGTGCGGCCGGTGGCGGTGCGGCCGGTGGCGGTCAGGACGGCCAGGGCCAGCAGGGTGCCGGAGAGTGCGACCGCGAAGGTGACCAGCGGGGCGCCGCCGAGCGCGGCCAGCGGGGTGTAGGGGGTCGCGGTGTTGGCGAAGGCGAGCCGGCCCCAGGGGAAGCCGCCCAGCGGCAGCCGGTCGCGGGCCCACTCCTGGGTGATCCACAGGCAGGCGCCCCAGAGCGGCCAGGCGGGCAGCCGGGAGGTGACGGCGAGGGCCGCGCCGAGGGCGGCCAGGAACAGCGCCTCGACGACCGAGAGGCCGACGGTGGCGTCCCAGCCGATCACCCGCAGCCAGCTGAGCAGCGTCAGGAAGAACGGCAGGCCGAAGGCGAAGCCGGTCCAGGCGCCCTGGCGGGCGGTGCGGCCCCGGGTGAGCAGGGAGAGCGCGGCGACGCCGAGCAGCGACAGCGGCCACAGGTCGAACGGCGGGAAGGCCAGGGCGAGCAGCAGCCCGGCGAGCGCGGCCAGGCCGGTGCGGGGCAGGCCGGCCCGGATCCTGGCGAGGGCGCGGGCGCCGCGGCCCGGGCCCGGTGCCTCGTCGGGGGTCTCGGGTGCGGTTCCGGACCGCTCCTGGGTGACGGGCATGGCCACCGTCGCACCATCTCTCTCGCCGCCGGCCCCGCGGGGGTTCGGGGACGGCTGTTCGGACGCTGTCCGAAGAAGGTACCCCGTCCGGACACCCCGCCGTGAGGTGAGGGTCGTTCTGCCGTCGCCCGGTGTGCGCCGGGGGCTCCCGGCGGGGCTCCGGCGGAGCCCCGGCGGGAGCGGCCGGGCCGGTCCTCAGGGGGCGGCGCGGTACACGGTGCGCCCGCGGACGACGGTGCGCAGGCAGACGGGCAGCGGGACGCCGGGGGTGAGGTCGGGCAGGCCCGGGGTGCCGGAGCGCGGGTCGGTGGACCAGCCGGCCACCCGGCCGTCGGGGGCCTGGACGACCAGGTCGCCGGCGGCCCAGACCGCGTAGCTGGCGACCGCGCCGGGGACGAGCACGCCGTCCTGGTCGCGGCCGACGGCGCGCCAGCCGCCCCGGGTGTGGGCGGTGAAGGCGGCCCGGACGGAGATCCGGTGCCGGGCCGTTTGGTGGAAGGCGGCGGCGCGGACGGTTCCCCAGGGGTCGAGCGGGGTGACCGGGGCGTCCGAGCCGAAGGCCAGCGGGACGCCGGCGCGCACCAGGGCGGCGAACGGGTTGAGGGCCTCGGCGCGGCCGGCGCCCAGGCGCTGGACGTACATGCCGTCGGGGCCGCCCCAGGCGGCGTCGAAGGCGGGCTGCACGGAGGCGGTCAGGCCCAGTTCGGCGAAGGCGGCGACGGCCTTGTCGTCCAGTGCCTCGGCGTGTTCGACGCGGTGGCGCAGGGCGCGGACCCGGTCGGCGCCGACCCGGTCGCCGGCCGCGCGGACGCCTTCGAGGACGGCGTCGAGGGCGGCGTCGCCGATGGCGTGGAAACCGGCCTGGAGGCCGGCCTCGGTGCAGTCGGCGACGTGGTCGGCGACCTGGGCGGCGCTCAGGTAGGCGGTGCCGGTGTGGTCGGCGTCGGCGTAGTCGCCGTGCAGGCGGGCGGTGTGCGAGCCGAGGGCGCCGTCCACGAAGAGGTCGCCGCCGGCACCGACCGCGCCGAGCCGGCGGGCGGTCCCGACGCCGCCGAGGGTGCTGAGTTCGCCCCAGTAGCCGAAGACCTCGGGGCCGTCCCCCTCGGCGGCGAGTTCGAGCAGGGCGGTGAGGTCCTCCTCGGAGGAGATCTCGGGGCCGGCGCACTCGTGGAGGGCGCCGATGCCGAGTTCGGCGGCGCGGGCGAGGGTGGCGCGCTGGGCGCGGCGGCGCTGTCCGGGGGTGAGGCGGGCGAGCGCGGTGCGGCGCACGGCGTGGTGGGCGTCGCGGGTGAGC
The DNA here is from genome assembly GCF_042261735.1 of Kitasatospora sp. NPDC056327. Lineage (NCBI taxonomy): Bacteria > Bacillati > Actinomycetota > Actinomycetes > Kitasatosporales > Streptomycetaceae > Kitasatospora > Kitasatospora sp. NPDC056327. Next base: position 13,581 of record NZ_JBHJRC010000078.1, read on the forward strand.
GGGCCGTCGGGGTGGTGGCCGGGCCGGGCGGCGAGGCCGTCGGTGAGCTCGCGCAGCGCGGTGGTGGCGAGCGCGGAGTGCACGTCGGTGCGGGAGAGGTAGAGGGCGGCGCCGCCGGCGGCCGCGTCGAGTTCGGCGAGGGTGGGCGGACGGCCCTCAGGCCAGGCGGTCTCGTCCCAGCCGTGGCCGAGGAGGACGCCGCCGTCGTGCCGTCCGGCGGCGGCGAAGGCGCTGACGGCGGCCAGCGCGGCGGCGAGGGTGGGGGTGCCGGTGAGGTCGAGGCCGGTGAGGGCGAGGCCGGCGGAGGTGGCGTGCACGTGGGCGTCGACGAATGCGGGGGTGACCAGGGCGCCGTCCAGTTCGACGATCTCGTCGGCGGTGCGCGCGTACGCCTCGGCGGCGCCGTCGCTGCCGACCCAGGCGACGTGGCCGCCCTCGACGAGCATGGCGGTGGCGAAGGGGTCGGCGGGGCTGTAGACGGCGCCGCCGCGCAGCAGGACGGTTCGTGGGCCCTTCCGGTCCGTGGCCGGGCCGGGAGGGAGGGTGCTTTCGGTCATGCGGCCCAGTCTGCACCCACGTGCGGGTCGGTCAGAGCTTCGGGGGGCGTGCCTCGTAGGGGGTGGACAGGACGACGGTGGTGCGGGTGGAGACGCCGGCGGCGCTGCGGATGCGGGCCAGCAGGTCCTCCAGGTCGCCGGGGGCGCCGACGCGGACCTTGAGGATGTAGTTCTCGTCGCCGGCGACGCTGTGGCAGGCCTCGATCTCGGGCAGGTCGGCGAGGCGCTCGGGGGTGTCGTCCGGGGCGCTCGGGTCGAAGGGTTTGACCGAGATGAAGGCGGTGAGCGCCAGGTCGACGGCGTCGGGGTCGACGATGGCCGTGTAGCCGCGGATCACCCCGCGCTGTTCGAGCCGGCGCACCCGCTGGTGCACCGCCGAGGTGGACAGGCCGGTGGCCCTGCCCAGGTCCGTGTAGCTCATCCGGCCGTCCTGGAGCAGCAGCTGGACGATGCGTTGGTCGAGATCCTCCACAAGGCGCAAACCTACCTCCTCGGGGGCGCCCGGATCGCGGCGCGGGGGCGGGCGCGGCCGTCGGCACCGGGGGGCGCACGCGGGGCCCGGGAGGGGGGCGTGGAGCATCGCCGGGCGCGCCCCGGGGTGCCGTACGGGCACATGCCGGACGAATGTGGCGAAGGACACACCCGGTGCATCACAGTGCGCGGAACTGCAGGGTTATGAGTCCGCATCGGCGGGAAGTGCTGGTTGTGGCCCCGGGCGACCACGCCGGGCCCGATCCGAGGGGGATCACCATGCGCGTGACCGACGAGCGCCCGACGGGCGCGGACGACGCCCACGATACGACCGACCGCGAGGACCTCGCGGTCCCCTACGAGGCCGTGCCGGGGGTGGATCCGGGGGAGGCCGACGCCTGGGAGATCTTCCGGGTCCACTGCCCGTCGTGCCGGCGCCCGATCGCCCTCGTGGGCGACGAGGAGCAGCTGCCGCAGCACGCCGTCCTGCCCCGGCCCTGGCACCCCTTCTCCCCCGCGCTGTGCCCGGGTTCGGGCACCCCGACCGACGACCTGGCCGAGGTGGAGAGCGCCGGGGACGCCGAGGCGGCCGGCCAGGGCGGGCCGCTCACGCCGCCCGGTGAACTCGACTGGCGCACCCAGCCGTTCTCGCACGCGACGGTGCACCGCCCGGTCCGTAGCGGCGCGGCGCCGGCCATTCCGGAGCAGCGCGGCCGGTTCTCGCGGCGCTGACCCGCCCCGGCCGCGCGGGCGCCGACCGGACCGCCACCGGTCGCGGCGCCGTCGGCCGGGTCTCCCGTGACGATGTGAACGAACGGCCCCCGGGCGTCGCTCCGCACCCTGGAGCGACGCCCGGAGGCCGTTGGGGCCGGTCCGGGGAGGGCCCCGGGGGGCCGCGGCGGACCGGCCGGTCCGGGGAGGGGCTCAGTCCTTGGTGAGGTGGCGGCCGATCACCAGGCGCTGGATCTGGTTGGTGCCCTCGACGATCTGCAGCACCTTGGCCTCGCGCAGGTAACGTTCGGCCGGGAAGTCCTGGGTGTAGCCGTAGCCGCCGAGGACCTGGACGGCGTCGGTGGTGACCTGCATGGCGGTGTCGGTGCAGAAGAGCTTGGCCATCGCCGCCTCCTTGGAGAAGGCCAGGCCGGCGTCGCGGCGGCGGGCGGCGGCGAGGTAGAGCGCGCGGCCGGCCTCGATCCGGGTGGCCATGTCGGCGAGCATGAAGGACAGGCCCTGGAACTCGGCGATCGGGCGGCCGAACTGGCGGCGGGTGCGCGCGTGGTCGACGGCGAGGTCGAGCGCCGCCTGGGCGACGCCGACCGCGCAGGCGGCGATGCCGAGCCGGCCGGAGTCGAGGGCGGCGAGCGCGATCTGGAAGCCCTGGCCCTCGGCGCCGACCAGCCGGTCGCGGGAGACCCGGACGCCGTCGAAGTGCAGCTGGGCGGTGGGCGAGGAGCGCATGCCCATCTTGCGCTCGGGCGGGGCGGCGGAGAGGCCGGGCCGGTCGCCGGGGACCAGCAGGCAGCTGATGCCGCGCGCGCCCTCCTCGCCGGTGCGCACCAGCGCGCTGTAGAAGTCGGCGTGGCCGCCGTGGGTGATCCAGGCCTTGGTGCCGCCGACCACGTACTCGTCGCCGTCGAGGTCGGCGCGGGTGCGCAGGGCGGCGGCGTCGGAGCCGGACTGCGGCTCGGAGAGGCAGTAGGCGCCGAGCTGTTCGCCGGAGAGCATGCCGGGCAGCCAGCGGTCGCGCTGCTCGTCGGTGCCGAAGGTGGCGAGGGCGTGGCAGGAGAGGGTGTGCACGCTGACGCCGAGGCCGACGGCCAGCCAGCCGGCCGCCAGTTCCTCCAGGACCTGGAGGTAGACCTCGTAGGGCTGGTCGCCGCCGCCGTGCTTCTCCGCGTAGGGCAGGGAGAGCAGGCCGGCCTCGCCCAGGGTGCGGAAGACCTCGCGCGGGAAGCGGCCCTCGGCCTCGTCCCCGGCGGCGCGCGGCCGCAGCTCGCGCTGGACCAGGTCCCGGGTGAGGCCCAGCAGTTCGCGGGCCTCCTCGCTGGGCAGTTGTCGGTCGACGGCCTTGGCGGGGGAGGTGGTCATCTGGGCTGGTCGCCTCCTCGTTCGTTCGCCGGGCCCCGGGTGTGGTGGGGCCCGCGCGGGGTCTGGCAGCTCGGCCGACCGGCACCGGATTGCGGTGAACGGTCGTTCACAGGCGTGGCGAAGCGAGTATGCCTGATCGCGGCGCTGCCGTCACGACCTGCACGGGATCACTGTCCGTATCGGCGTGCGGGCCGCCGTAGGGTTGACAACGTGGCTGCTTCCGAGACTCCCGCCGCCCCGCCAGGGGGGCCCGCCTTCCCGTCGGCCGGGGACCCGGCCGGTGCACCCGGCGCCGGTGCCCGTGCCCTCGACGTGCTCGCCGCCGGGCTGCGGGCGCTGCCGCCGTCCTGCGGCCCGGTGCGGCTGGTCGCGGTGGACGGGCACGCGGGTTCGGGCAAGACGACCTTCGCCGGGCGGCTGGCCGCGGCGCTGGGCGGTGCCCCGGTGGTGCACCTGGACGACCTGGCGACGCACGCCGAGCCGTTCGGCTGGACCGGGCGGCTGCGGGCGCAGGTGCTGGAGCCGCTGGCGGCGGGGCGGGACGCGCAGTACCGGGTGTACGACTGGACGCTGCGCCGGTTCGCCGGGACGGCCCCGGTGCCGCTCGCGCCGGTGGTGCTGGTCGAGGGGGTGGGCGCCGGGCGGCGCGCGGTGCGGCCGTGGCTGAGCCGGCTGGTGTGGATGGAGCTGGACGCGGCGGCGGCCCGGCGGCGCGGCGAGCGGCGAGACGGTCCGGCGCTGGCGGAGTTCTGGGCCGGCTGGGCGGTCGCCGAATCGGCGCATTTCGCCGCCGACCCGAGCCGTCCGTTCGCCGGGACGCTGGTCGACGGGGTGACCGGGCGGATCGCGCCGAGCACCGTCGGTGAACCTTCAACAACCCCCTTGACCTGCGGCATCACCACGAAATAGCTTTCTACCCGTTGCCGGAGTCCCTGATTCCGCGCCCTCGGACCCGGTGTTCCCGGCTTGTTCCCCCGTGAGCCGGGGACACCGTCCGATCTCCGCCCGGACTCCCCGCCCCGGAGCCGGCGGCCCGTCAACGGCCCCCCGCCCGATCGCTTTTGACATCGCGCGGCACCCTTCCGGATCAGCGCCACGCCGGTACGATTCCAGGCAGGCGCAGATGCGCCCCGGGGGCAGACGACCACCGGCGGGTCCGCACACCGCCGCACCGGGCGGGCCCCGAGCCATTTCGCGGGGGGCGTTGAGTGACGACGGTGGAGAGTTCCGACAGCAACAACGCGGGCGGCCCGGCCCCGAACCGGCTCGCCGACCGCGCCTGGCTGCGTGCCATGGACGCCTACACGGCCGGCGCGTACGGCAGGGCCGAGGAGGAGTTCCGGGCCGCCGTGCGGCTCGACCCCGGCATGGCCGACGCCTGGCTCGGCCTGCACGCGCTGCGCAGCGACACCCCCGGCGCGCTGCTCGCGATGCACCGGCATCAGAAACGTTTCGGCGAACAGCGCCGGCGCCACGGCCGGCCGCTGAGCTCCTGGTACTGGCTCGGCTGGTGGGTGCAGCCGGTGCTGGAGACCCCCCGCGACCTCGCGCTGGCGCACGCCTCGCACTGGCTGGACGGGCGTCATCTCACCGAGCTGGACCACGCGTTGGACCAGTGCCCGGCCCCGTCCGACGACCCTTCGGCACGCTTCCTGCACGCCTGCCGCTCCTATCTGCTCAAGGACTGGGAACAGCTGATCCGGGACACCGACCGGCTGCTCGACGACCCGCTGCTCGGCATCGAGGCCGGCCTGTTCGCGGGCATGGCGCGGGTCCGCCTGGACATGTGCGCCCAGGCCCAGGCCCCGCTCGCCGCCTCGCTGGCGCGCTGCCGCTCGGAGCAGCCGCAGCGCAAGGAGCTGCGCTACTGGCTGGCCCGCTCCTACGAGGGCGCCGGGCGCAGCGCGGCCGCGTTACCCCTGTACCGGGCGGTGCACCGGGCCGATCCGGCGTTCATGGACACCGCGGCGCGGCTCGCCGCGATCTCGGCCGAGGACGCCGTCGCCGACACCCTGCTGGACGCCGTCGGGGCCGGCCGGGAGGCCGGGCGGGCGGGCGGGCCGGAGGAGGACGCGCTGGACGCCGCGCTGCTGGACCGGGCGGAGCTCGAACCGCTGGGACCGGACGCGCTGGGACCGGGGTCCGGCGCCGCGGGGTTCCCGGCGGGACCGGTGGACGCCGCGGCCGGCTCCCCCGGCCTCCCGGACCCGTTCGACGGGCCGGTCCCGGACGGGGCGACGCTCGGGCCGGTCCTCGACGGGCCGGTGCTTGACGGGGTCCTCCCGGACGGGGCGTACGGGCCGGACGGGGCGTACGGAGCGGACGGGCCGGAGCCGCAGGAGGCCGGTGCGGACGGCGACGGTCACCCTGCGGTGCCGACCGCGGCGGGCACCGACAACAGGTCGGGCGGCGGGGCCGGTGCTCCCCCGCCGGCGGGCGGCGGGCGTTCCGGCTCGACCGCGCCGCAGCCGGCCGCCGCCTCCCCGGCGGCGCCCGCCGCGGCCCGCGGCGGGGCCGCGCAGGCCCGGCTCGCGAGCGCGTTCCCCGCGTCCGGGCGCGAGGGCGACCGGGCGGAACTGGACGCCGCGCTGGCCGAACTCTCGCTGATGGTCGGCCTGGAGCCGGTCAAGCGGCAGGTCCGGGCGCTGTCCGCGCAGCTGCGGATGGCGCGGCTGCGCGCCGAACAGGGTCTGCCGGTCCAGCCGCCCAAGCGGCACTTCGTCTTCTCCGGCCCCTCCGGCACCGGCAAGACCACCGTCGCCCGGATCCTCGGCCGGGTCTTCCACGCCCTGGGCCTGCTCTCCGGCGACCACCTGGTGGAGGCCCAGCGCGCCGACCTGGTGGGCGAGTTCCTCGGCCAGACGGCCGTCAAGGCGAACGAGCTGATCGACTCCGCGCTGGACGGCGTGCTGTTCATCGACGAGGCCTACAGCCTCTCCAACTCCGGGTACAGCAAGGGCGACGCGTACGGCGACGAGGCGCTGCAGGTGCTGCTCAAGCGCGCGGAGGACAACCGGGACCGGCTGGTGGTGATCCTGGCCGGCTACCCCGAGGGCATGAACCGCCTGCTGGCCACCAACCCCGGTCTCAACTCCCGGTTCACCACCCGGGTCGACTTCCCCAGCTACCGGCCGGGCGAGCTGACCGCGATCGGCGTCGCGCTCGCCGGGCAGGACGGCGACGGCTGGGACGAGGACGCCGCCGAGGAGCTGGCCTCGATCTGCACCCACGTGGTCCGCGAGGGCTGGATCGACGAGCTCGGCAACGGCCGCTTCATCCGCACGCTGTACGAGAAGTCCTGTGCCTACCGGGACCTGCGGCTGACCCTGCTGCGCGAGCCGCCCGGCCGGGAGGACCTCGCCACGCTCCGGCTGCCGGACCTGGTGCAGGCCTACGGCGAGCTGATCGACGGCCGGGCCTGACGCAGGCCCGGTCCGGGGAGGGCCGCACGGTGGCGGCCGCCCCGGACGGGCGGTCCCCGGGGCGGCCGGTCCCCGGGGGCGGGCGGCTCCCCGGCGGACCGGCCCGGGCGTTCCTCTCCCGGACGGCCGGGCGTCCGTCAGCCGGCCAGCACCGCGGCCTCCAGCTCCGGGTCCAGGCCGACCGCCGGCCGGTCCGGGCGCTGCGGGGCGACCCCGCCGACGGAGCGCAGCCACGCCCAGGTGTCGGCGACCGTCCGCGCCGCCGGCCGGCAGCGCAGTCCGGCGGCCACCGCCCGGCCGGTGTCGGAGCCGTGCATGGTGTCGTACAGCTCGCCCGGCGGGATCCAGAACGGGAGCTGGCCCCACGGCTCGATGCCGGCGGCGGCGATCCGCTCCGGGGCGGTCCAGCGCAGTTCGGCGTCCGCGCCGGTGGCCGCCACGCAGGCCTCCAGCAGCTCGCCCATGGTGCTGTGCCCGCGCGGGCCGACCACGTCGTAGGGGCCGCCGAGGCCGGCCGCGAGGGCGTCCAGGGTCCAGGCGGCGAGGTCACGGACGTCGATGAACTGGAGCCCGAGGTCGCGCGGGCCCGGGGCGAGCACCGGGCCGCCGCGGGCGATCCGGTTGAGCCACCAGGGCAGCCGGCCGATGTTCTCGTAGGGGCCGACGATCAGGCCGGCGCGCAGCAGCAGCGCCCGGTCGCCGAAGGCGTCCAGGACGGCCAGTTCGCCGCCGCGCTTGGCCTGCGGGTAGGGCACCCCGCCGTCGTCCGGCGAGCCCTCGACCACGGGGGCGCTCTCGTCGGCCCCGGCCGGCGCCGGGTGGGCGTACACCGACCGGCTGGACACGTACGCGTAGCGGCCGGCCCGGCCGGCCAGCAGCCGGGCGCTGTCGCGCACCGCCGACGGGGCGGCCGACCAGGTGTCCACCACCGCGTCCCACTCCCCCGCGGCGAGCGCGGCGAGCCCGTCCGGCGCCGTGCGGTCCCCGTGGAGGACGCGCGTGCCGGGCGGCGGTGCGTGCGTCCCCCGGTGGAAGACCGTCACCTCCCATCCCCGTTCCAGCGCCGCCTCCGTGACGGCGCGCCCCACGAACTCCGTTCCACCCAGCAGGAGAAGTCTCATGCCGACCACCCTGCCCAGGGGTGGCCGGCATGGGAACGGGGGCACGCTCAGAGCGGAATCGCCCTCGGCGAAACGGGACCGGCGGCGGGGCGGGACGGCCTCCGGGGCGTGGCTGCCCGCCCGCCGGGACGGGACGGGGCCGCCGGGGATCAGGCGGCCGAGCGGTGGTCCGGGTCGTGCACCTCGCCGACCAGTTCCTCCAGCACGTCCTCCAGCATCACCACGCCGAGCGTGCGCCCGTCCTGGTCGAGGACGGCCGCCAGGTGGCAGGCGGCCCGGCGCATCGCGCCCAGCGCGTCGTCCAGCGGCAGGGTCGCGCGCAGCACGGTGATCGGCCGCCACAGCCGGGCCGGGACGGGCACCGTCGGGTCGTCGACGTCGAGGATGTCCTTGAGGTGCAGGTAGCCGAGGTAGCCGTGGCCGGCCGGGTCGCCGTCGGTGACCGGGAAGCGCGAGAAGCCGGTCCGCAGCGCCAGTTCCTCGATCTGGGCGGCGGTGACCTTGGTGTCCACGGTGACCAGCTGCTCGGGGGTGAGCAGGACGTCTGTGAGCGGGCGCCGGCCCAGCTCCAGGGCGTCCTCCAGGCGCTCCTGGCGGTCCTTCTCCAGCAGGCCCGCGTCCCGGGAGTCGGCGAGCAGGTACATCAGCTGCTCGGTGGTGAACACCGACTCCACCTCGTCCTTGCCCTCCACCTTGAAGAGCCTCAGCACGCCGTTGGCGAAGGCGTTGAGGAAGGCGATGACCGGGGCCAGCCAGCGGGCCAGCCGGTCGAGCGGCGGGCCGAGCCAGAGGGCGGCCTTCTCGGGGCCGGCCAGCGCCATGTTCTTGGGCACCATCTCGCCCATCACCATGTGCAGGTAGACCACGACGGCCAGCGAGATGCCGTACGCCAGCGGGTGCTGGAGGCCGGCCGGGAGGCCCAGTGCGTGGAAGGGGCCCTCCAGCAGGTGGGCGATGGTCGGCTCGGCGAGGGCGCCCAGGCCCAGCGAGCAGACGGTGATGCCGAGCTGGGCGGCGGCGAGCATCGCGGAGACGTTGGAGAGCGCGTGCAGCACGGTGCGGGCGCGCCTGTTGCCGGCTTCGGCCAGTGGTTCGATCTGGCTGCGCCGGACCGAGACGACGGCGAACTCGGCGCCGACGAAGAAGGCGTTGCCGAGCAGCAGCAGGAGCGCGACGGCCAGTTGGAGCGCGGTCATCGGGTCCCGTCCTCGTCGTCGCCGAAGAAGTGGTGGTGCCCGGCGGTGCGTTCCACCCGGACCCGGCTGGTCCGGTGCCGGTCCACGACCTCGACGGTGAACCGCCAGCCGGGGAGTTCGGCCTGCTCGCCGGGGTCGGGGAGCTTGCCGAGGAGGTCGGCGACCAGGCCGGCCAGCGTCTCGTAGGGGCCCTCGGGGGCGTGCAGGCCGATGGCGGCCAGCTGGTCGAGCCGGGCGCGGCCGTCGGCGGCCCAGGCGGGCTGCCCGTCGACGGGCGGCAGCGGCAGCAGTTCGGGGGTGTCGGCGGGGTCGTGCTCGTCCTGCACCTGGCCGACGATCTCCTCGACGATGTCCTCGACGGTGACCACGCCGGCGGTGCCGCCGTACTCGTCGACCACGATGGCCATCGGCTGGAGGCGGCGCAGCTGGTCGAGGAGCCGCTCGGCGGGGAGCGTCTCGGGGACCAGCAGCGGCGGGACGGCGAGGTCGCCGACCCGGACGGCGGCGCGCCGCTCGGCGGGGACGGCGAGCGCGTCCTTGAGGGTGACGGTGCCGGTGACCTCGTCCAGGCTGTCGGTGTAGACGGGGAAGCGGGACAGGCCGGTGGCGCGGGTGAGGTTGAGGACGTCGGCGGCGCTGGCGTCGCGCTGGAGCGCGGAGACGTCGACGCGCGGGGTCATCACGGACTCGGCGGTGAGGTCGCCGAGGCCGAGGGTGCGCACGAACAGGGTGGCCGACTCCTCGTCGATGACGCCGGCCCTGGCGGAGTGCCGGGCGAGCGAGACCAGTTCGGCGGGGGTGCGGGCGTGGCCCAGTTCCTCCTGCGGCTCGATGCCGAAGGCGCGCACGGTGCGGTCGGCCGAGCCGTTCAGGACGCTGATCAGCGGGCGGCAGGCGCGGGAGAAGGCCATGTGGGGGGCGGCGACCGCGCGGGCCACCTGGAGCGGGCGGGAGATCGCCCAGTTCTTCGGGACGAGTTCGCCGATCACCATCTGGACGACGGTGGCCAGCAGCATGCCGATGACCACGGCGACGCCGCGGGAGGCGCCGTCGGGCAGGCCGAGGGCGGTGAACACGGGCTTCAGGAGGGTCGACAGCGCCGGTTCGGCGAGCATGCCGACGACCAGCGACGTGACGGTGATGCCCAGCTGGGCGCCGGAGAGTTCGAAGGAGAGGTGGCGCAGGGCCCGGGCGACCCGGCCGGACTTGGCGTCCCCGGAGTCGGCGGAGCGTTCGACGGCGCCGCGTTCCACGGTCACGAACGCGAACTCGGCGGCCACGAAGAGGCCGTTGGCGAGGATGAGCAGGAGGGCCGCGAGGAGCAGCAGCCAGGCGGTGATCACAGTGCCGCCTGCCTTCCGGTGGTCGGAAGTGGGGCGGCGCAGGTACTACCGGACGGATCGTCCATGGACGGGGAGTGTCACTCCTCAGGTCGTTTTCGGGCAGGGCAATGCCTTTGCCCCGCTTTTACCAGCGTAGACCATACTCGTGCGACCCCCGGATCCGCGTTCGGACCCGCCCGGGGGCGGGTCCGCGGGTGTGCGGTCCGGTGGTCCGCGGGTCCGTCGACGGGTACGGGCCGGGGGACCGCGGCGGTTCAGCGGCCGTGGTGCTCGACCAGGTCGCGCAGGGCGCGGGCGTCGGCGATGGCCTGGTTCCGGCCCACCCCGGACTGGATGCCGACGGCGGCGAGCGAGGTGCCGTCGGCGAGGTCGAGGGTGGCCCAGGGGTCGCCCTGGCGGAAGTTCACGCCGACGATCTCCGCCCAGGCCAGCCGGCGGCTGCGGACGAAGTTGACCACGGTCACGCCCTGGGCGTCGGCGCTGACCCGGGGCCGGGCGAGCATCAGGCCGACGCCGGCGAACAGCACGCCGCTGAGCGCCATCATGATCCGGTCGTTGATCTGCCAGTTCGCGGGGAGGGCGACCGCGATCACGGCGAACAGCACCACCAGCAGCGCGCAGACCGGCAGCAGCACCGCACGGGTGCGGCGCGGGGCCCAGGTGACGGGGAACTCGGCGGGGGTGGACACGGGGGGGCTCCGGGGTGGTTCGTGGGTCGGGCAACGGAAGGGGTGGGGACGCCGTGACGGCGGCCCCACCCCATTCAACCGGTGCTTACCCCCGCGGCGGGGGCCGGTCGGTGTGTCAGAGGCGGCAGGCGTGGATGTTGGTGACCAGGATCGCCCGGGCGCCGATGCCCCAGAGGTCGTCCATGATCCGCTGGGCCTCCTTGCGGAGCACCATCGCGCGGACGGCCACCCAGCCCTCGGTGTGCAGCGGGGAGACGGTCGGCGACTCCAGGCCGGGGGTGAGGCCGACGGCGGCGCCGACGTTCTCGGCGCGGATGTCGTAGTCCATCAGCACGTAGCGGCGGGCGACCAGGACGCCCTGCAGCCGGCGCAGGAACTGGTCGACGGCCGGGTCCTCGCCGGCGCCCTTGGGGCGGATCACCACGGAGTCGGAGACGAGGATCGGCTCGCCGAACACCTCCAGGCCGGCGTTGCGCAGGCTGGTGCCGGTCTCCACGACGTCGGCGATGACGTCGGCGACGCCCAGCTGCACCGCGGTCTCCACGGCGCCGTCCAGCTTGGTGACGGTGGCCTTCACCCCGTGGTCGGCGAGGTGCTGCTCGACCAGGCCGGTGTAGGAGGTGGCGATCCGCAGGCCCTCCAGGCCCTGGACGTCCTGGACGTCCACGCCGACCGGGCGGGCGAAGCGGAAGGTCGAGCCGGCGAAGCCGAGCGCGAGCACCTCCTCGGCGTTGGAGTGCGAGTCCAGCAGCAGGTCGCGGCCGGTGATGCCGACGTCCAGGCGGCCGGAGCCGACGTAGACGGCGATGTCGCGCGGGCGGAGGAAGAAGAACTCGACCTGGTTGTCCGGGTCGACCAGGACCAGCTCCTTGGCGTCCTTGCGCTGCCGGTAGCCGGCCTCATGGAGCATCTCCGCCGCAGGACCCGAGAGCGAACCCTTGTTGGGGACGGCGATGCGCAGCATGGAGGTCAGTTCCTTACCTGTTCGGGGGGTGGGGTTCTTCCGGGCCGGGACTAGAGGTACTTGTAGACGTCGTCGAGCGTCAGCCCGCGGGCGACCATCATCACCTGAAGGTGGTAGAGGAGCTGGGAGATCTCCTCGGCGGTCTGCTCGTCCGACTGGAACTCGGCGGCCATCCAGACCTCGGCGGCCTCCTCGACGACCTTCTTGCCGATCGCATGGACGCCCTGCTGGACGAGCTGCGCGGTACGGGAGGACGAGGGGTCGCCGGTGGCGGCCTTCTGCTGGAGCTCGGTGAAGAGCTCCTCGAATGTCTTCGAAGCCATGATGGAGTCACCTTACGGCGTGCGGGCGCACGGGCGGTAAACGGTTCCGGACCGTGGACAATCCGGTGGACGTCCACGGTCCGGGGTGGTGCCGGGACCGCCGCGGTCAGAGCGCGCGCAGCGCGGCGGCGGTGGCGACGGCCGCGGTGACGGCCTCGTGGCCCTTGTCCTCGGCGGAGCCCGGCAGGCCCGCGCGGTCCAGCGCCTGCTCCTCGTTGTCGCAGGTCAGCACGCCGAAGCCGACGGGGACGCCGGTGTCCACGGAGACCTGGGTGAGGCCGGCGGTGGCGGCCTGGCAGACGTAGTCGAAGTGCGGGGTGCCGCCGCGGATCACCACGCCGAGGGCGATCACGGCGTCGTGGCCGTTCTCGGCCAGGCGCTTGGCGGCGACCGGCAGTTCGAAGGTGCCGGGGACGCGCAGGACGGTCGGCTCGGCGATGCCCAGCTCCTTGAGGGCGCGGTGGGCGCCGTCGAGGAGGCCGTTCATCACCTGCTCGTGCCACTGGGCGGCGATCACGGCGACCCTGAGGCCGGCGGCGTTGTCGATGGTCAGCTCGGGGGCTCCGTGGCCGCTCATGTGCGGGTGCCTTTCGGTGGTTCGCGGGACTCGGGTGGTTCGCGGGACTCGGGTGGGACAGGGCTCGGGTGGGGCGGGACGCGGGTGACAGGACTCGGGCGGGGCCGGACGCGGCTGACGGGGAGCGCGGGGCTCAGCCGTCGAGGCCGGGCAGGTCGTGGCCCATCCGGTCGCGCTTGGTGCGCAGGTAGCGGGCGTTGTGCTCGCCGGCCGGGATCTCCACCGGCTCGCGGCCCTTGACCTTGAGGCCGTGCTCGGTGAGCGCGGTGAGCTTCTCCGGGTTGTTGGTCAGCAGGGTCAGCGAGCGCACACCGAGGTCGCAGAGCATCTGGGCGCCGATGCTGTAGTCGCGGGCGTCGGCGGGCAGGCCCAGGTCGAGGTTGGCGTCGACGGTGTCGCGGCCCTGTTCCTGGAGCTCGTAGGCACGCAGCTTGTGGGCGAGGCCGATGCCCCGGCCCTCGTGGCCGCGCAGGTAGAGCACCACGCCGCGGCCGGCCCCGGCGACCCGGCGCAGCGAGGCCTGCAGCTGGGGGCCGCAGTCGCAGCGCAGCGAGCCGAGCACGTCGCCGGTCAGGCACTCGGAGTGCACCCGCACCAGGACGTCCTCGCCGTCCGGCAGCCGGCCGTCGGCGTCCAGGCCGCCGGCGACGAGCGCGATGTGCTCGACGCCGTCGATGGTGCCCCGGTAGCCGATCGCGGTGAACTCGCCGTGGGCGGTGGGCAGCGCGGTGACGGCGGCCCGGTCGACGTGGAGTTCGGTGCGGCGGCGGTAGGCGATGAGGTCCTCGATGGAGATGATCGCCAGGTTGTGCTCGCGGGCGAAGGCGACCAGTTCGGGCAGCCGGGCCATGGTGCCGTCGTCGTTGACGACCTCGGCGATCGCGCCGGCCGGCGCCAGTCCGGCGAGCCGGGCCAGGTCGACGGCGGCTTCGGTGTGGCCGGGGCGCACCAGCACGCCGCCCTCGACGGCGCGCAGCGGGAAGACGTGCCCGGGGCGGGCGAGGTCGCCGGGCCCGGTGCCGGAGGAGGCGAGCAGGCGCACGGTGCGGGCCCGGTCGGCGGCCGAGATGCCGGTGTCGACGCCCTCGCGGGCGTCCACCGACACGGTGTAGGCGGTGCCCTTGCGGTCCTCGTTGACCTGGGTCATCGGCGGCAGCCTGAGGCGGTCGAGTTCGGCGCCGGTCATCGGGGCGCAGATCACGCCGGAGCTGTAGCGGATGGTGAAGGCCATCAGTTCGGCGGTGGCGGCGGAGGCCGCGAAGACGATGTCGCCCTCGTTCTCGCGGTCCTCGTCGTCGACGACGATCACCGCGCGGCCGAGCGCGATGTCGGCGATCGCCCGCTCGACCGGGTCGAGGACGAGTTCGTCGGGCTGGTTCCCGTGCGGCTTCTCGTGCGGGTTCGCGGTCATGCGGAGGCTCCCTGGAGGGCGTGGTCGGTCGCGGGGCGTGCGCTGCGGCCGCGCTGCCACCAGGCGCGCAGGCCGAGCAGGACCAGGACGAAGTAGACGGAGTAGGTGAAGCCGGAGAAGACCAGGCCGTTGTTGAAGGCGAGCGGCACGCCGACCAGGTCGACGGCGACCCAGGCGAACCAGAACTCGACCCAGCCGCGGGCCTGGGCGACCATGGCGGCCAGGGTGCCGACGAAGATGTAGGCGTCCGGCCAGGCGTCCCAGGAGAGCTGCGGGAAGACGGTGAACAGGGTGCCGACGGCCAGTGTGCCGAGTGCGGTGCCGCCGATCAGCGCGGCGCGTTCACGGCCGGTGGCGAACCGCACGGCGACGTCGCCGTCGCCGCGGGCGCCACGCTGCCAGCGGGTCCAGCCCCAGACGGCGGCGAGGACGACCACGACCTGCTTGCCGACGCCGCCGCTGAGGTGGGCGGACCAGTAGGCGCCGACCAGGACGACGCCGGAGAGCAGCTGGACCGGCCAGGTCAGCCGGGTGCGCCGCCAGCCGAGGGCGAGCGCGGCGAGGCCGAGCAGGTTGCCGATGATGTCCGAGCGGTAGACGTCCTGACCGATCAGGTGGACGGTTCCGTTGAGCCAGTTCACTGGTCCTCCCCCGTGGGTTCTGCGGCGGTGGTCGCGGTGGCGGTGTCCGCGAGGGTGTTCGCGGCGCTGTCAGCGGCGAACGCCGCGGGGAGGGTCCGGGATTCCAGCAGCCGCTCGACGTACTTGGCGAGGACGTCGACTTCGAGGTTGACGCTCTCGCCGGCGGCCTTGGTGCCGAGGGTGGTCAGCGCGAGGGTGGCCGGGATGAGGCTGACGGTGAAGCTGTCGCGGGCGGCCTCGACGACGGTGAGGCTGACGCCGTCGACGGTGATCGAGCCCTTCTCCACCAGGTAGCGGGTGACGGAGCCGGGCAGTGAGAACCGCAGCACCTCCCAGCGGAGCGCGCCGGCCGCGTCGCGCTCGCCGGGCTCGCGGCTCAACAGCCTTCCGGTGGCGTCGACATGACCCTGCACCAGGTGTCCGCCGAGCCGGGCGCCGAGCGCCATGGCGCGCTCCAGGTTGACCCGTGAGCCGGGCTTCAACTCGCCCAGGCTGGAACGGTGGAGGGTCTCGGCCATCACGTCGGCGCTGAACTCGCCGGTTCCGGCGGCCAGTTCGTCGGGGGTGTCGACGACGGTCAGGCAGACGCCGTTGACCGCGATGGAATCGCCGTGGTGCGCGTCCTGACAGACCACCGGACCGCGCAGGCGGATCCGCGAGGAGTCGCCGATCTCCTCGATCGACACGACCTCGCCGAGCTCTTCGATGATGCCGGTGAACACCCGGGTCCTCCTCGCGCTTGGGGCGCGGACTCCGGGGTGCGGCACGGGAGATGACACGGACGGGCGTGAGGGTGCGCGGGGCCGCCGGACGGCTGCGCGACCCGTCGCCGGGCTGCCGCCGCACCGGACGCCGGAGCGGGTCGCCCCGTCCGTCGCCGCACATCACCGCCCGCGGTCCACCGGGGGACCACGGGTACCGCTCACTCGTCCGCCGCGCACGCCTCCCATCCGGACTTTAACCGTCGGTCCAGGAATTTCACCTGGTCAACCGGCCGCTGGCTGCGGACGGGTCGCGGACTGTAACCGCCGGTTCGGATTTTCACCGACCCCGGAGTGCGCTGAACGTCACTGCTACTTCTGCGGTCATTGTGCCACGGCCGGAGCGGGGCCCGGGAGAGGTCCCGGTTGTGGGCTGTTTCACGCGACCGGCGGGAATGCGGGCGGCGCCGGGCGGGCGCAAGCTGGTGGGAGGGGGCCGGCACGGGCCGGGCGCGGTCGATGTCCCGTCCGGCACCATTCGCCAGGAGGTGCGAGCGCGATGGCCAGGTTCATGGACGTCCACCACGGGATGGCCGGCATCACCGAGGAGGAGCTGCGGATGGCGCACCAGGCCGATCTCGACATCCAGGCGGACGAGGGCGTGCGGTTCCGGCAGGCCTGGGCCGACCCGGAGGCGGGCGTCGTCTACTGCCTGTCCGAGGCCCCGTCGAAGGAGGCCGTGCAGCGGGTCCACGAGCGGGCCGGGCACCGGGCGGACGAGGTGCATCCCGTACCGCTGTCCGTCTGAGGCGCGCGGCGGCGCCGCCGGGGGCGGGCACCCGGGTCGCGGG
>NZ_JBHJRC010000079.1:0-29878 GCF_042261735.1 Kitasatospora sp. NPDC056327
GCCCACCACCGCGTGAAGGGTTCGCGGGCCAGTTCCGGCAGTCGGCCGCCCCGCTCCCGGTCCAGTCCCGGTACGGGGACGCGTCGGGCCAGGGCGTTGACGGCTCCCGCCGCCCGGAGGCGGGCGATCAGGCGGAGCCGGTCCGGTAGGCCGCCCAGGGTGTAGTGGGACAGCGGGCGGATCCGGCCCGCCCAGTGGTGGTGCAGGAACTCCGCCTTGTACGTCGCCATGTCCACGCCCACCGGGCAGTCGCTGCGGCAGCCCTTGCAGGCCAGGCACAGGTCCTGTCGATCCCTCGCTCCGCGCCGTCGCCTCACTACCTTGAGCCGCACCGGCGGGCCGCGATGGGGCGGTCCTGCTCCGGTCGAAAGGAAGTGGACGCATGAAGCGACGCACCGCAACCGTCCTCGGGGCCTGGCTCACGGCCGCCGCCCTCGCCGTCGCCGTCCCGAACAGCGCGTACGCGGCCCACGGGGTGCTGATCATCGACGGCTCCGCGCACCAGGATCCGAGCGGCTGCTACACGCTGGGCGACTTCGTCCGCCCGGTGGTGACCAACCTGACCGACTCGGTGATCCAGGTCCGCAGCGGAACGGACTGTTCGGGCGGCGTCGAGGCGCTGGTCGTGCCCGGGCAGATCTACGCGCCGGTCTCCGGGCGGAGCGTGCTCGTCCCCTGACGCCCGTGCGCGGGAAGTCGGCCCGTCCGACTTCCCGCGCCGGATCCGGTTGACAACTTTGGTTACCAAATTCGCTTGCGTTAACTATGGTTGTCGCATGACGATGCCTCAGATCACTCCGGACGAACGGACCGAGCTCGCCAGGGCCCTTCTCGACGCCCTGGATCCGCTCGCCACGGCGGTCCGTGCCCGGACGACCGGCGAACCCGTGCACCGCATGTGGGACGCCGACCCGGCCGACGTGGCGCTCACCGTGCTCGCCACCTGGAAGGTGGTGGACGCCGAGGTCAAGCGCCTGACGGAGATCGCCGCCGGCACCGCCGGGTCCTACGGCGCGAGCTACGAGCAGCTCGGCGCGGCCTGGGGCATCACCCGCCAGGGCGCCCGCAAGAAGTGGCCCGACGCCGTCCTCCGCCCGCCCGCGGGCGAAGCCGTCACGGTCCTGGAACTCTTCGGCGGGACGGCCGAACTGACCCGGGATCCGACCGGCGGCCACTGGACCTGGACCGCCCGCGCCGCCGACGGCTCGCGGACCGCCCCTGCCGCCCCGCAGCCGACCAGGGAGGAGGCCGCCGCCCACGCCGGTGCCTACCTCCACCAGCACGCCACCGCCCGCCCCTGACCCCCGGTCCGCCGCCCCCGGGGCCGTGTCCGCTTGGATGGGTGGGGTGGACGAAGCCTCGAAGGACCCCGCGGAGCTCACCGGCACCGGCACCGGCACCGCCGCTGCCGCCGCCGACGTCACCGCCGGCCTCACCGCCGAGCAGGTGACGGCCTACCTCGCCCGGATCGGGGCCGGGCCGCCCGGGCGGCCCGGGCGGCCCGGTGCCGCCGGGCTGGCCCGGCTCCAGGAGGCCCACCTGGACGCCGTGCCGTTCGAGAACCTGGGCATCCACCTCGGCGAGCCCGTCGTGCTCGAACCCGCCGCGCTGCTGGAGAAGATCGTCACCCGGCGGCGCGGCGGGTTCTGCTACGAACTCAACGGCGCCTTCGCCGCGTTGCTGCGCGCCCTCGGCTACCGGGTCGACCTGCTCGCCGCCCGGGTCTTCGACGGCCTTCGGCCCGGACCGCCGTTCGACCACCTCGCCCTGCGGGTGGAGGCGGACGGCGCCGCCTGGCTGGCCGACGTCGGGTTCGGACGTTTCACCCGCCGGCCGTTGCTCCTCGACGAACGCGGCCCCCAGCACGACCCGGCCGGGGTGGCCGTCGTCGTCCCGGTCGCCGACGACGCGGGCACGCGGCTGGACGTCCACCTCGACGGCGAGCCGCAGTACCGCCTGGACCTGCGCCCCTGTCTGCTGACGGACTTCGTGCCCACCTGCTGGTGGCAGACCACGTCCCCCGACTCGCACTTCACCCGTGCGACCACCTGCTCCCGTCCCACCCCGGACGGCGGCCGGGTCACCCTCACCGGCACCCGCGCGACCGGCGGCACCCGCCTCCTGCGCACCGCCCCCGACGGCACCCGCACCGAGGAACTCCTCGGCGCCGAGGCGGCCCTCGCCGCCTACCGCACCCACTTCGGCATCGTCCTGGAGCGCCTCCCCACCGCCCCCTGAGCGTCACGGCCCGCAGCCGGCGGGCGGCCGGGGGAGTGCCGCCCGGCCTCCCGCCGCCCACGCCCCCTCCGCCGCCGCACCCGGCCCGGACGGGGACCCGGAGCCGCCTCCTGGGCCGTGCCCTACAGCAGACCGAGGTGGTCCAGCCCCAGGTAGGCCGGGCCCACGTCGGTGAGCCGGCCGCGGTGCAGCACGGTGGACCGGAACTCCTCCAGCTCCATCAGCACCACCTCGATGAACTCGTTGGGGTCGTGCGCGAGCCGGGCCGTGGGGGTGCAGTCGGTGGCGACGCAGGCGTAGCGCACGCCGTTGGAGTAGGCGTCGTGCCAGGTCGCGGTGACGAGCCGGACGTCGCCCCGGTAGCCGGTCTCCTCGGCGAGTTCACGGGCGGCCGCGGCCTCGGGGGACTCGCCGGCGTCCACCACGCCGCCCGGCAGTTCGTACAGCACGGCCCGCGGGCCCGGCCGGAACTGCCTGGTCAGCACGATGCGGCGGTCGGGCGTCAGGGCGACGACGGACGCGGCGGCGTACTCGTTGCCGAGGTGGTAGACCTCCTCCCGGCCGTCCGGCAGTTCGAAGGTCACCCGGTCGGCGCCGCGGCCGTACGCGCTGTGGATCTGCTCCCGGTGGAGCTCCCGCCAGTGTGTGTCGCCCATCCCAGCGGGCTCCTTCCGTGCGGCGCGCGCGGGCGCGCGTGGGGCTCCGGGGGCGCGTGCGGCGAGCTGTGCACGCGCAGGATAGCCGCGCGCCGTCCGCCCCGGGGGGATTCGCCGGAATCACACGCCGCGACCGGGTGTGCGCCGTATGCTGCGCGGGCGCGGCCGACCGGGTGAACGGGGCGGTCGTGGCTAGCTCAACTCCTTTCCGTGGCAAGGTGGTTCACCCATGAGGCAGACGAGTCGACGCAAGGACGACGGTGAGGTGACCTTCGAGCAGGTGACCGTCCTCTCCTTCGACCCCGGGGGCGACCTGCGGATCGACGGCGACGGCCGTGTCCTGCTGATGGGCGAGCCCGCCAGTCCGACCCGCATCCCGGTCCGGATCGCCCGGGAGAGCATGACGATCAAGCGCATCGCGGGCTACTGGGTCACCTGGGCGGAGTGGTTCGGCCCGGACGACATCCGCAACCACGCCCGCTGGGTCCCCGACGAGGAGTACGTCCGGCCGGACGGGGGCGGCCTGGAGGGGCGGCTGGACGTCACGGTGTCCGCGTACTGGGCGGTGGAGTGGGAGCCGGGCCGGGCGCGGCTGCGGACCAGCGAGGCGGTGGTGAGCTTCCCGCCGGGGGAGGCCGGCTGCGAACTCGTCCTGGAACGGCCCCAGCCGCAGTGCCCGGCGACCCTCGTCGTCCACCTGGCCCGCGCCCGCTGGTCGGAGGGACCCTTCGCGGACGGGCGCGGCGGCCAGGTGATCCACCACGGCTTCGCCGGCGAGCAGGAGGGCCGCGCCGGGCGGCCGGCCGCCGGCGGCCGCGGCGAGCCGGTCCACCGCTACGCGGAGTGCGCCACGGGCTACCTCCCGGGCGTGGTCGTCCGCTGAGGCGACCGGGCGACCCTGCCGCCGGGGGCGGGCGGCCCGTTCACCGCCCCGCCGCCTCGCCCGCCACGGCCGCACCCGCCGCCGCATCCACGACGGCCTCGCCCGCCACGGCCCCCCGCGCCCCGGCCGCAGTGCCCGGCCACCCCGCCCGCAGGCCCACCCGGCGGGCGGGGACCCCGGCCCAGATCTCGCCCGGCCCGGTGGAGCGGGTCAGTACGGCGTTGGCGCCCACCACGGTGCCCGCGCCGACGGTCAGCACCCCCTCCTTGCAGACCACCTTGGCCCCGGCGCAGAGCACCGCGCCGTCCTCCACCACCACCCGCCGCATCGCGCTCTCCTCCTGCGGCACCCACGGGTCGGCCCGGCCGACGGTCACGCCGTTGTACAGCGTCACCCCCGCCCCCAGGGTGGTGAGCGGGTGCAGCACGGTGCCGAAGCCCCGGTGGAACACGACGAGGCCCGGCCCGATCTCGGCGGCGGCCGGCACCTCCATCCCGTAGCACGCGAGCGCCTCCTGGACCAGGCGGCCCAGGAGGCGGTGTCGGCGGCGGTAGATCAGCACGGTGACGAGTGACATCCACCCATTGTGTCGGCGGCGTTACGGCGAGTCACGCACCCTCGGGCCGCACCCGCCGGCCGCGCGACGGGGCCGCGGCTACTTCACGTCGGGAACGGCGGTGTCGTTCTTGAACGCGTCGAAGACCTGCTTCGCCTTCGCGGTGTCCCACTTCACCGCCGACTCGCCCGTGTTGGTCTTGAAGTCGGGGTTGGCGATCGGCACGGTGATGCTCCTGCCGCTCCCGCCGTTGACGTCCTTCATCGCGAGGAACAGCGAGCCGAGGTCGGTCAGTCCGGCGTCCTCGTCGACGATCAGGGTGCCGAGGCCGGAGGAGACCAGCGGGTAGAACGTGAACGGGTTGAGCACGGTGGCCGGCGAGGCCGCCTGCTTGGCCAGCGCGCCGAGGAACTTCTGCTGGTTGCGCATCCGGCCGAGGTCCTGGTCGGCCATCTGGTGCCGCTGGCGGACGAAGGCCAGCGCCTGGGTGCCGCTGAGGGTCTGGCAGCCGGCCTTGAGGTCGAGCCCGGAGTCCTTGTCCTTGACGTCCTGCTCGATGCACATGTCCACGCCGCCGACCGAGTCGACGATGCCCACGAAGCCGGCGAAGCCGATCTCGGCGTAGTGGTCGAGGCGGATGCCGGTGTTGGTCTCGACGGTCTGTGCGAGCAGCTTGCCGCCGCCCGAGGCGAAGGCCGAATTGATCTTCGAGGTGGTCGCCTTGACGGTCTTTCCGTTCTCGCCGACGTGCTCGGGGATCGGCACCCAGGAGTCGCGCGGGATGCTCATCAGGGTGTTCCCGTTGTCCCCGACGTGCAGGATCATCATCGAGTCGCTGCGCTTCCCGCCCGCGTGGCCGGTGTGCAGGTCCTCCTCCTGGGAGTCGGAGAGGCCGTTGCGGCTGTCGGAGCCGACGATCAGCCAGTTGGTGCCCTTGCCCGCGGCCGGCCGGCCGGGGTAGTCGCCGAGTACGTTCTCGTGGTTGAGCTTGGCGTCCGCCCAGAACCAGGTGGAGACGGTGGTGACCATCAGGGCGATGATCACGCCGAACACCGACCACTTGACGATCCGGCGCCGCGGCCAGCGCGAGGAGCGGGCACCGGCGGGGGACCCGGGCCCGCCCGGGGCTATCGGCCCGCCCGGCCGCCCCGGTCCGCCGGGAGGGCCGCCGGCCGGCCCCGGGCCGCCCTGCGCCGGAACCCCGGGCTGTCCGTGACCCGGAGCCCCCGGCTGCCCGTAGTCCCGCGCGGGCCCGTAGCCGGGCGCCTGCGGCTGCCGCGCCTGCTGGGGCGGCTGGGGCTGCCGGGGTGCCGGGGCACCGGGGCCGCGCGGGTTCAGCGAGGACGGCAGCGGCGGCTCGGCCGTCCCGCCACCGCCGTGCCCGTACGCGCCGCCACCGCCACCGTTGCCGCCGCCGTACGGGTTCCCGCCGCCGCCCGGGCGGCCCTCCTGCCACGTGTTCATGTGGGAGAGGATGCCCGAAGCGCGGTCCGGTGACTCCCCCCGGGGGCCCCACCAGGGCCCTTGTAGCCGTTTTGATGCACGCACCGGATCGTTCCGGGGCAAGGTCCGGCCGGGCGCGCGCCCGGATCCCCCGTACGGCCGCCCGCCCGGCCGGGGGCCGCTCCGCGGCGGGCCCCGTCTCATCATCCGTCTCACCAGGTGTTCGCCTGGCGGGACGATCCTTGACCGTCCCGAACGCTGCGTGTTTGCATGACTGCCATGGATCAGCGATGGACTCTCACGCGTCGGCGGCACGTCGACCTTCTGCGTGTGTCCCGTTCGCTCTGTTGTGGCTGACGCGCACCCGTCGAAACCCCACCACTTCCTCCTCTCCCACGTTCTCGACGCTGCCTGCGCAGCGCGCTCGCCACTGCCCGCCGACCGGTAGGTCCCTGCCCGTCCGGCCCGGCGCGCCCCGCGCCCGGTGAGTGCCCCGTGCTGCCGAAGCGCCGCCCCGCTTCCTCCCCGAGGTGAACCCATGGCCACCGTTCTGTCCGTTTCCGGATCCCCGTCCGCGACCTCCCGCACCACCCGCCTGCTGCGTCTGGTCGACGCGCAGCTGGAGGAGCGCGGCCACCGCGTGGTCCCGTTCGAGGTGCGCAGCCTGCCGGCGCACGCGCTGCTCTCCGCCGACCTCTCGCACCCGGAGCTGGCGGCCGCCCTGGAGCTCTTCGCCGAGGCCGACGGCGTGGTGATCGGCACCCCGGTCTACAAGGCGGCCTACTCGGGGCTGCTCAAGACGCTGCTCGACGTGCTGCCGCAGTACGCGCTTCGCGACAAGGCCGTCCTGCCGCTCGCCACCGGCGGCTCGACCGCGCACGTGCTGGCGGTGGACTACGCGCTGCGGCCGGTGCTCAGCTCGATGGGCGCCGGACACATCACCCAGGGCTGGTTCGTGCTCGACCGTCACATCACCGTCCGGGAGGACGGCACGACGGCGATCGAGCGGGAGACCGACGTGCTGCTGCGCCCGGTGGTGGACGCGTTCGCGACCGCCCTGGACCGCCTCTCCACGCCGGCCCTGGCGTCCTGAGGCCGCCCGGCGCCCGCCGCCGAACCCCTGGGCCCCGTCCGGCGACCGCCCGGCGGGGCCCGTTGCCCTTCCGGACCCTGACGGGTGCCCGTCCGACCCCTAGGGGGAGGGGTCGGCCACCCCGTACAACTCGGGTTGGGCCGCTTCCTCCCGGCGGATGACGAGGAGGCGGGGCACCGACTCCTAACGTGGTTCACATCCCCGCCCGTCGGAGGCGGACCCGCTGCTATCGGGTCCGGGCCCCCGGTTCACCGGGAGGGTGGGGCTGACTCCCGGTCGAAAACTATCCCCAGCGCGATGTCGCCGGACGGGTGGAACGGACGAGGCTGGGGGCAACGGGTGGGCCCACTTCTTAGGAGACGACAGTGACGACGGCAGCAGCAGCCGTGTACGACCCCCAGCTTCCCGGCGGCGCCCCCGCCGTCGCCGCCTCGGCCCGTCGGGTGACCAAGTCCTACGGAACGGGCGAGACCAGGGTCACCGCCCTGGACGCGGTCGACGTCGACATCCAGCGCGGCCGCTTCACCGCGATCATGGGCCCCTCGGGTTCCGGCAAGTCGACCCTGATGCACTGCCTGGCCGGTCTGGACACGGTGACCGACGGGCGGATCTGGATCGGCGAGACCGAGATCACCGGCCTCAAGGACAAGCAGCTGACCAGGCTGCGCCGGGACAAGATCGGGTTCATCTTCCAGGCGTTCAACCTCCTCCCGACGCTGAACGCGCTGGAGAACATCACGCTCCCGATGGACATCGCCGGCCGCAGGCCCGACCAGGCCTGGCTGGACCGGGTGGTGGAGACGGTCGGCCTGTCGGGCCGGCTCAAGCACCGCCCGACGCAGCTCTCCGGCGGTCAGCAGCAGCGCGTCGCGGTGGCCCGGGCCCTGGCCGCCCGGCCCGAGATCATCTTCGGGGACGAGCCCACCGGCAACCTCGACTCCCGCTCCGGCGCCGAGGTGCTCTCCTTCCTGCGCCGCAGCGTCGACGAGCTGGGCCAGACCATCGTGATGGTCACCCACGACCCGGTCGCCGCCGGTTACGCGGACCGCGTGCTGTTCCTCGCCGACGGCGTGATCGTCGACGAGATGCACGCCCCGACGGCCGACTCCGTCCTTGAGCGCATGCGCCGTTTCGACGGCAAGCGCACCAGCTGAGCGGGCAGGGGCCAACAGGATCATGCTGCTCAAGACGTCACTGCGGAGCTTCCTCGCCCACAAGGGGCGGATGCTGCTCTCCCTGATCGCGGTCGTGCTGTCGGTCGCCTTCGTCTCCGGGACGCTGGTGTTCTCCAACACCGCGACCAGCACCTTCGACCGGCTCTTCGCGTCGACCGCCTCCGACCTCTCCGTCCGGCCCGCCAAGCCGGAGATCGGCGGCGAGGAGGACGCCCGGGCGAAGGCCCGCACGATACCCGCCGACAGCGTCGGCAGGATCGCCGCACTGCCGGGGGTGAAGTCGGCGATCGGTCAGATCATGGTGCAGAGCGCCACCCTGGCCGATCCGGCCGCCAACAAGCGGGTGGGCCCGACCACCGGCGCCCCCACGCTCGTCGGCAACTGGGTGGACACCCCGCGCAACCCGGTCGAGATCACCTCCGGCCACGTCCCGCAGGGTCCCGGCGAGGTCGTCCTCGACGCGGACACCGCCAAGAAGGCCAAGCTGGCCCTGGGCGGCAAGCTGCGCGTGATCACCGGCGACAAGCACGACTTCACCATCGTCGGCATCGCCACCTTCAAGACCACCAACCCGGGCGCGGCACTGGCCTTCGTGGACACCGCCACCGCCCAGAACGTCCTGCTCGGGCAGGGCGGCACCTACACCTCGGTCGAGGTGTTCGGCGACGGCAGCCGTACCGACGAGCAGCTCAAGTCCGACGCGCTGGCCGGCCTCGGCGCCGGCTTCCAGGCGAAGACGGCCGCCGAGCAGAAGGAGGAGAGCGCCAAGGACGTCGGCTCCTTCCTCGACTTCATGAAGTACGCGATGCTCGGCTTCGCCGGCGTCTCGCTGCTGGTCGGCGGCTTCCTGATCATCAACACCTTCTCGATGCTGGTCGCCCAGCGCACCCGGGAGATCGGTCTGCTGCGCGCCGTCGGCGGCAGCCGCCGGCAGGTCAACCAGTCGGTGCTGGTCGAGGCGCTGCTGCTCGGTGCGGTCGGCTCCACGCTCGGCATCGGCGCGGGCCTCGGCCTGGCGGTCGGGCTGATCCAGCTGATGAACGCGGCCGGCATGCACCTGGACGCCTCCGACCTGAAGATCGGCGCGAGCGTGTTCGTCGCGGGGTACGCGGTGGGCATCGTGATCACCGTGCTCGCGGCCTGGATCCCGGCCCGGCGGGCCAGCAAGATCGCTCCGATCGCCGCGCTGCGCGACCACGGCACCCCGGCCGAGCCCCGCTCGAACCGGATCCGGGCGATCATCGGCCTGGTGCTGACGGCCGCCGGCGCCGGTCTGCTGGCGCTGGCCGCGGGCGCCGACAAGATGGCCACCGGCGGGCAGTACATCGGGCTGGGCGTGCTGTTCACGCTCGTCGGTTTCGTCGTCCTCGGGCCGCTGCTGGCCACCACCGTGGTGCGGGTGCTCGGCGCCCTGCTGCCCACGCTGTTCGGCCCGTCCGGCAAGCTCGCCCAGCGCAACGCGATGCGCAACCCGCGCCGCACCGGCGCCACGGCCGCCGCGCTGATGATCGGACTGGCGCTGGTGATCGGTGCCTCGGTCTTCACCTCCACCGTGATCAAGTCCACCAACGTGCAGATCGACCGCTCGGTGGGCGCCGACTACATCGTCTCGGCCGGACCGACCGGCGTCTCCCCGGAGATCGTCGACGCCGTCCGCAGGACCTCGGGCATCGACCACGTCACCGAGCAGAAGTTCCTGCCCGCGATCCTCACCACCCCGGACGGCAAGGCCACGGAGGACGGCATCTCCGCGGTCACCGGGCGGTTCACCGACGACTTCACCCTGCCGGTCAAGACCGGCGCCGCCGACTCGCTCAAGCAGGGCTCGCTGGCGGTCGGCGAGGACTACGCCAAGGACCACGGCCTCAAGGTCGGCGACAGCATAAAGATCGACTACGGCCAGGGGCGGGTCCAGTCGCTGCCGGTCGGCGTCGTGATGAAGAAGGGCAACTCGCTCTTCGACGGCTCCACCTTCGCCGCGCTGGACACCGTCACCAAGGCGGTGCCCGCCGCCGACCAGCCGGTCGCCGCGGTGGCCTTCGGCAAGGCCGCCTCCGGGGTGGACGTCGCCAAGACCCTCACGGCACTGGAGGGCGCGCTCAAGGAGTACCCGCAGGCCTCGGTCCGTGACCAGGCCGGCTACAAGGAGCTCGTCCAGGAGCAGGTCAACACCCTGCTCTACATGATCTACGGACTGCTCTTCCTGGCGATCGTGGTCGCGGTGCTCGGAGTGATCAACACCCTGGCGCTCTCGGTGGTCGAGCGGACCCGCGAGATCGGCCTGCTGCGGGCGATCGGGCTCTCCCGCCGCCAGCTGCGCCGGATGATCCGGCTGGAGTCGGTGGTGATCGCCCTGTTCGGCGCCGTGCTCGGCACCGTGCTCGGCCTGGCCTGGGGCGTCACCGGGCAGCGGGTGCTGCGCACGCAGGGTCTGGAGGCGCTCGCCATCCCGACCACGACGATCCTGCTCACCCTGGCCGCCTCGGTGGTCATCGGCCTGCTGGCCGCGCTCATCCCGGCCTTCCGGGCCGGGCGGATGAACGTCCTCGCGGCGATCGCGACGGACTGACCCGCTGCGACCCCCGGATCGGGGGATCGGGGGTCGCACCGGGATCGACGGGGGACAAGGGGGGACCCGGGGGAACCGGGGGAACCGGGGAAGGGGCAGGGTGCCGTGCGCACCCTGCCCCGCCCGCTTGTGCGGGGGCGTCCGGGTCAGGGGCAGATGATGTCGCTCGCCCGCTCGGCGGCGGCCCCGGACGTTGCCGCCCCGCTCTGCGCCTCCGCCGCCGGGCCGGAAGCCGCCGGGCCGGAAGCCCCCGCCCCCGGGGAGGGCGCCGGGGGCGGCGATGCCGGGACGGCGCCCGCCGTCCGCCCGTCCGTCGCCCGCCCGCTCGCCGCCGCAGTGGCGCCGGCCGGAGCGGTGGCCGACGGCGAGGCCGGCGGCCGGTCCCCGCCCGCGTACAACTGGAGGGTCGCCCCGAGCCCCGGCACCGGCGTCAGCCCGGCTCCCGGCACCGCGCCCGCGAGGGTCCGCGCCGACTCCGCCCAGCGCGGGTCGTACCGGATGACCGTGCGCCCGGCCGCCGTGCCGGCCGGGGCGTTGGACGGCGCCCCGGTGGTGGCGAACCCGGCCCGCCGCAGCTCGGTGTCGACCCGGGCACCCAGCCCCGGCACGCCCGCCGCGTTGAACACCTGGACGTGCACCTGTTCCGGGGCGACGACGGGAGCCGCCGGGGCCGAGGGCTCCGCGGTCTCCGCCTCCCCGGCCCCGTCCGCCTCCTGCGCCCCGTCCGTGCCGCCCTGGTTGCCCTGGCCGCCCGGACCGCCCGGACCGCCGGCACCGTTCGTCAGCGGCCGCCCCTCGCGGACCGCGTCGAACAGCGCCCGGGAGCGCGCCCGGTCCCAGAGCACCGTCGACCCCCACCCCGCGACCGGATGGTCCACCGAGGCCAGCGGCACGGTCGCGAAGTCGGCCCGGCCGTCCCTCAGGTCCTTCATCCGGGTCGCCAGGGTGACCAGGTCGTCCGCCGCGAGCCCCTTGTCGGCCTTGACCGAGCCGAGCAGGCTGTCGGTCACCCGGGCCAGCCGCACCGGGTTGAGCAGGGTCCCGCTGTTGGTCACCTCGTGCAGCAGCTGGGCGACGACCTTCTGCTGCCGGTGCATCCGCCCCAGGTCGGCGCTGCCGTCCACGTGCCGGGCTCGCACGTACTTGAGCGCCCCCGCGCCGTCCAGGGTGCTGGTGCCCGCGGGCAGGTCCAGGCCCGAGTACTCGTCCTTGAGCGGTTTGGCGGTGCAGACCCGCACCCCGCCGACGGCGTCCACGGCGGAGACGAACCCGGCGAAGTTCAGCTGGAGGTAGTGGTCGATCCGCAGCCCGGTGTTCTGTTCCACGGTCGCGACGGTCAGCTGCGGGCCGCCCAGCCCGTACGCGGCGTTGATCTTCCCCTTCGCGGCCGGGACGTCCCGGCCGTTCGCCGGGTCCCGGTGGGCGGGGATGTCGACGTAGGAGTCACGCGGGATGCTGACCACACTGGCGCGGGAGCCGTTCCCCGCCAGCTGGACGATCATCATCGTGTCGGTGCAGTGGCAGGACTCGCCCCCGGCGTGCAGCACGTTCTTGAGCGTCCGCTCCGGGATGCCCTCGCGCTCGTCGGTGCCGACCACCAGGAAGGTCGTGGAGGCGTCGTCGGCCGGCGGCCGGGCCCGCTCGGCCCCGAAGGCGTCGACCCGGTCGATCGACCCGATGCCGTGCAGGACCGCCCAGCCGCCGCAGGAGGTGGCGAGGATGCCGAGAGCGATGCCCGCGGCCAGCCTGCGGGGCCAGCGCCGCCGCCGTCCGGACCGGGCTCCGAGCCGAGTGGACGAGGCACCGGCCGGGCCTCCGGACTGGGCGGAGAGGGGGGAGACGGGCATTCCTCGGATGGTAGGGGCGCCCTCGGCCGGGCCGGGTGAGGGCGCGCCGGGGCCGGGGAGTACGGTGGGCGCGATCGGTGAAACGTTCCTCCGCTCACCCTCCGGTGACGGCCGGACGCCTCGTCGGCGTTCTCCCGCACGTCCCCCCGCGGCCCCTTGGCCGGACCCGGCGGACGGTGCGGCGGGCACCCCGGGGGAGCCGCCCGGACCGGACAGGACGGCACCCCGCCCGCACCGGTACGGTTGGCTCCGATGAACACCAAGGCTGCTGAGGAGCTGCCGGCGGTCTCCGTGATCATGCCGGTGCTCAACGAGGAACGACACCTGCGCACGGCCGTCCGGCACATCCTGGAACAGGACTACGCCGGGCCGATGGAGGTGGTGATCGCCCTCGGTCCGTCCTCCGACCGCACCGCGCAGATCGCCGCCGAGCTCGTCGCCGGGGACCCGAGGGTCCGGACCGTGGAGAACCCCACCGGGCGCACCCCCGCCGGGCTGAACGCCGCCATCCGCGGCTCCAGCCACCCGATAGTGGTGCGGGTCGACGGCCACGGCCTGCTGACCCCCGGTTACATCACCACGGCGGTCCGGCTGCTCGGCGAGATGGAGGCCGCCAACGTCGGCGGCATCATGCACGCCGAGGGCGAGACCGAGTGGGAGAACGCGGTAGCCGCCGCGATGACCTCCAAGCTCGGCGTCGGCAACGCCGCCTTCCACACCGGCGGCCTGGCCGGCCCGGCGGACACCGTCTACCTCGGGGTGTTCCGGCGCGAGGTGCTGGAGCGCCTCGGCGGCTACAACGAGGAGTTCGTCCGCGCTCAGGACTGGGAGCTCAACTACCGGATCCGCCAGGACGGCGGTCTGGTCTGGTTCACCCCGCAGCTGCGCGTCACCTACCGGCCCCGGCCCAACGTCCGGGCGCTGGCCAAGCAGTACAAGGACTACGGCCGCTGGCGTCGGGTGGTCACCCGGTACCACAAGGGCTCGGTCAACCTGCGCTACCTCGCGCCGCCGGCCGCCTTCCTCGGCGTCACGCTCGGGCTGGTGCTCGGTGCGGCCGTCCACCCGGTCTTCCTGGCCGCCCCCGGTGCCTACCTGCTGGGCATCGTCGGCGGTGCGCTGACCGAGGGCCGCGGCCTGGCGCCCAGGGCCAGGGCGCTGCTCCCGGTGGCCTTCGCGACCATGCACCTCAGCTGGGGCTTCGGCTTCCTCACCTCGCCGCGCTCGCTGGCCCGCAAGGTGATCGGCAGCCGCGCCCCGGCCCCCGCCGACGTGGTCGCCGAGCGCGGCTGACGCCCCCCGGCCGCCCCCCGGCCGCCCCCCGGCCGCCCCCCGGCCGCCCCCCGGCCGCCTCCGGCGGCACCCGGTCGATCCCGCGGACCCGCTCTCCCGTCCCCGCTCCCGGCGCTATCGTCGGGCGCCATGGGGACAGTCGAGGGCGGGTCCGCCGCCGTTTCCGCCGCCGCCGGCAACGGCACCGCCGCGGTCGCCGCCGCCCGGGTCGAGCCGACGGCCGACGTGGACGCCCGCGCGGTGCTCGGCGCCGGGACGACCGTCTGGCACCTCGCCCAGGTCCGCGAGCACGCGGTGGTCGGCGCGGAGTGCGTCATCGGCCGCGGCGCCTACGTCGGCCCCGGCGTGCGCATCGGCGACCGGGTCAAACTGCAGAACCACGCGCTGGTGTACGAGCCCGCGGTGCTGGAGGACGGCGTCTTCGTCGGCCCGGCCGTGGTGCTCACCAACGACCGCTACCCGCGCTCGGTGGACGTCGACGGCCGGCTCAAGCGCGGCGAGGACTGGCACGCGCACGGGGTGACGCTCCGCCATGGCTGCTCGATCGGCGGCCGGGCCGTCCTGGTCGCCGGGGTGACGGTGGGCCGCTGGGCCATGGTCGCGGCCGGCGCGGTGGTGCACCGCGACGTCCCGGACTTCGCCCTCGTGGCCGGCGTCCCGGCCCGGCGGATCAAATGGGTCGGCCGGGCCGGCGAGCCGCTGGAGCCCGTCGGCGGCGACCGCTGGCGCTGCCCGCGCACCGGCGAGGAGTACCGGGAGGACGACGGCACGCTCGCCCCGGCCGGGCCCGCCCCGGAGTAGGGCGCCCGGCACCCCGTCCCGCCGGGGAGGCGGGGAGGCGGGGACGGCGGCGAGACGGCGAGACGGCGAGGGCGCGATCACCGGGGCCGCCGGCCCGGCCGGTGTTACTTCGCGCAGACGTCCGTGTCGTCGGCCTGGACCCGCTGGAGGTCCTTCGGGGCCTCGGTCGGCACGGCGCCCGGCGCCGCAGCGGCGGCAGCGGCGGCCGGCGCGTCCTTGCCGAGCACCAGCACCAGCCCGTCCCCGGCCCCCAGCTTCGGGTCCGCCCGGACGGCGTCGGCGGGCAGGCCCAGCGCGCTCGCCAGGGCCGCCGCCTCGGCGGCCTTCCCGGCCGGGTGGGAGACCGTGGTGCTCGCCGCCACGGGCGAGTTGGCGGCCGTCGCGGCCTTCGCGTAGCCCTTCGCCTTCAGCCGGTCGACGGTCTGCTGCGCCTGCCCGGGCGTCCCGCTGCCGTTGTGCACGGTCACCCGCAGCCCCTTGGCGTCGGCCGCCGGAGCGGCCGCGGCGGTCGGCGCGTCCTGGGTGGCCGGAGCGGCCGGGGCCGCGGTGCTCGCCGCGGCGCCGGGAGCCCCGGTGGCCGCCGGGGCCCCGGTCAGCGAACGGTCGCTCCCGACCATCGAGAACAGCTGTCCGGCGTCCGGCTGCTTGAGTATCAGCCGGTTCTCGTCCGCCGGGTCGTCCAGCACCGGCACGGTGGCGAAGGTGATGTTCGCGGTGTCGACCTTGCTGACGTCCAGCGCGAGGTCCTTCAGCCGGTCGACGCTGCCGATCCCGGAGTCGACGGTGAGCGCCTTGGTGCCGGCGTCCGCGAGCTTCCACAGCTTGGCCGGATTGGTCAGCGTGTCGCTGCTCTTGACGGAGCGGATCATCGAACTGATGAACTGCTGCTGCAGCGGGATCCGGGTGAGGTCGCCGCCCTGCCCGACGGCGTGCCGGGTGCGGACGAACGCGAGCGCCTCGTCGCCCTGGACCACGTGCCGGCCCTTGCTCATCCTCAGGTGGGAGTCCGGGTCGTCGATGTCCTTGGCCGCGCACACCTCGACGCCGCCGACGGCGGTGGAGAGCGTCTTCACGGCCTCGAAGTCGACCATCACGAAGTGGTCGATCCGGATCCCGGTCGTCTTCTCGACGGTCTTCCAGGTGCAGCCCGGATCCCGGCCCTCCTGGCCGAGGCTGTTGTTGAACATCGTGCGCGCCGAGCCGGGGATCGTCCTGCCCTCCGGCGTCGTGCAGTCGGGGACCGGGACCATGAGGTCGCGCGGGATGCTGAGCACCGTCGCGTTGGTGCGGTCCTTGGCGACGTGGAACAGCAGGGTGGTGTCGGCGTGACCGGCGCTGCCCTCGTCGCCGTACGCGCGGCCCAGCCCCTCCCGGCTGTCGGTGCCGATCACCAGGATGTTCAGGGCGTCGCCGGCCGGCCTGGGCCGCTCCGCCTCGCTGCCCAGCTGCACCTTGACGGCGGTGATGTTGTTGTTGAAGTGCTGGTACGCGTAGTACGCGCCGCCGCAGCCGGCCACCATGACGAAGGCGCCGAGACCACCGGTCCACTTCAGCAGGCGACGGCGGCGGTTGCGCCGCCGGGCGCGCTCCCGGCGGTGGGCGGCCCGGCCGCCGGGGGCGGGGGCGGGGGCGGGGGTGGGGGTCGCGGACGCGGGCCCGTCCGGGGTGCGCCGGCGCTGGACGGGGATGCCGCGGGCCGGGTCGGACGGGTGGGATCCGGCGTCCGGACCGGTGCCGTGGGTGTCCTGCTGCACGGCCTCTCCCCTCCCTCCGGGCGCTCGCGGACCGGCGCGCCCACTGCGCGACCGACTCGGACACCCTAGACGAGCCGGGTGGGGGAATTGTTCCTGGTGTGATCTCCGCCATGTTACGGAACGACAATTCCGCAGGTAACGGCGATGCTGGGAATTTCCGGGGAGAACCTTTCAGGATCATGATCCGTGTGCGAAAGGATGTTCCGGACCGTGATCCGGAACCGGCCGCCGTCCGCGCTCAGTGCACCGCGCACGCGTCCACGTCGGCGGTCCGCCCCTCGAACGACGGAGGGGTGCCGGGCTGCGGTGACGGCGACGGCGACGGCGAGGGGGACGCCGGGGCGGAAGGAGCCGCCAGGGCGCTCGGCGACGGCCCCGCCCCGGGCGGCCGCACCTCCACCGGCCGGTCGTCCCGCAGGGCCGCGAACAGCTCGGTGGTCTGCGGCTGCACGAACTCGTCCCGGTCCGAGTCGAACCGGTACGGCCGCCGCGGCGCCGTCAGGAAGGTGACGTCCGAGGACGGGATCCCGCGCAGGTCCTGGGTCAGGTCGTAGAGCGCGCCCAGCGAGGAGAGCCCGCCGTCGGCCCGCACCGACGAGGTGGCCGCGTCCAGCACCGGCCACAGCCTGGTGGGGTTGAACAGCACGTCCTGCGACTGCACCTTGCGGATCAGCGCCGCCAGGAACTGCTGCTGGCGCCCCATCCGCTGGGTGTCGCTGCCGTCGCCGAGGGTCTCCCGGGCCCGGACGTAGCCGAGCGCCTGCTCGCCGCGCAGCGTCTGCCGCCCGGCCGGCAGGTCCAGCTTGGCGTCCTTGTCGTGGATCGGCTGCGGGACGCAGACCTCGACCCCGTCGACGGCCTCCACCATCCGTTTGAAGCCGGTGAAGTCGACGATCACGTAGTGGTCGATCCGGATGCCGGTGAGCTGTTCGACGGTGCGGATCGAGCAGGCCGGGCCGCCGGTCTCGAAGGCCGCGTTGAACTGCGTCAGCACCGGCCGGCTGCGGGTGCCGTCCGGCTTCTCGCAGGCGGGGACGCTCACCATGACGTCGCGCGGGATGGAGACGGCGGTCGCGTGCCGCCGGTCGGCCGCCAGGTGGAGCAGGATCGTGGTGTCCGAGCGCTGGCCGCCGGCGGTCCCGTAGCCGGCGTTGGCGCCGGTCCGGTCGTCGCTGCCGATCAGCAGCAGGTTCTCGGCGCCCCGGGCCCCGGCGGTGCGGCTGGGGCGCTCGGCCTCCAGCCGGGCCAGCAGCTGGTCGGTGGTGGAGTCGGTGCGGATGTTGCCGTCGAGCTTGCGGTACGCGACCCACAGCAGCGTGCCGCAGACGACCAGCAGGAAGGCCAGGACGGCGGCGGTGACGACCGGCCACCGCCGGCGGCGGCGCCGGCGGCCGCCGGGCGGCGCCGCGGGCTCCTGGGCCTGAGGGTGGTCCGGAGCCCCGGCGTCGGCCGGCTCGGTCGGAGGGTGTTCGGTCGGGGGGTGCCCGGTGTCGTCCTCGGCCATGGCAGGGATGCCTACCCGCCGGGCCCGGGCCGGTGGTCAACCGAGGCGCAGTGTCACCCGTTCGGATTCCACCCGCTTCTCCCACTGCCCGGCGTCCAGGCCGTCGGAGTTGCGGCAGAGCACCACCGAGGCGCCGGCCGCCAGCGGCGCCAGCAGGCCGGCCTCCAGGCCGGTCCAGTCGTCGTAGGAGAAGGTCGAGAGCACCCGGTCGCCCGGTCCGAGACCGAGCCGGGCGGCGCCCTCGCGGGCCAGCTGGACGGTCTGCTCCCCGGCCAGCTTCAGCGGCAGGCCGTCGACCGTGGTCTCCAGCGCCGGGGCGTCCGGGGCGACGGGGGAGTAGGGGGCGAACCGGTCCCCCTGACCGGGCACCTCGGCCGCGTAGTCGAGGAAGCCGTCCGGGCGTTGCGGGAACCGCCCGCCGAGCGGGCGCAGGGCGAGCGCCACCCGCTCGCCCTCGCAGGCCTGGGCGGACTCCAGGCCGTCCGGGCCGCTGACCACCAGGTCGGCGTCGGCGGGGTCTCCGGCCGGGACCGCGGTCACTCCGACCGACCAGCAGGCGAGCAGCCAGACGGCGCTCTGCCAGTGGGCCGGGAGGAGCAGCGCGGCCCGGTCGCCCGGTCCGGCGTTGAGCTCGTCCTGGAGCAGGTTGGCGGTCTTGGCCACCCAGTTGTCGAAGGTCCGGGCGGAGAGCTCGACGCGTTCGCCGGTGGCGTCGTCGTAGAAGGTGACCAGCGGGGCCGCGGGGTCGACCGAGGGAGTGCCACCTCGCAGGTAAGCGTGCAGCAGCTCGACGGGGGTGCGGGCATCGGCAGCGAAAGGCGAAGTCATGGTGCGCCCCAGCCTACGGCCTACGGGCGGACGTCCGGGAGGGGTGGCCGACCGGGTGCGGGGCGGCGTGGCGGGCGGGTCGAGATCCCGTGAACATCCGGTTCACGGGCGGTTCCCCGGCCACGCTCCGGGGCCGCCCGGGCACCCCGCGTCGGCGGTCGTCACCGACCGGCCGCCGCACCCGGTCCCGTCGGCCGCGACCACCCCGCCGTCCGCGGCGAACGGTCCGGCGAAGGCCGCGCCCGCACGGCACTCCCGTCACCGGGGGCCGACTCCGCCACCCGCGTATCGTTCATATCCCCATGGTCGACGGACGGCGGAGGAGGTGCACGGCGATGAACGGGAGCGCGCGCCCGGGCGCCCGCACGGGTGTGCCCGCCCCCAGGAGCACCGCCCCGAGGAGCACCGGCCCCGCGGCCGCCCCGGCGGTCCGCAGCTGGCGGCCCGGCTTCCCGCTGGACGTGGCCCGCACCCTGCTCCCGCTGCGCCGCGGCCCGGCCGACCCCGCGTACCGGACCACCCCCGACGGCGCGGTCTGGCGGGCCTCCCGCACCCCGGCCGGCGTCGGCACCCTGCGGGTGCTCGCCCGGCCCTCCGAGGGCTCGGTCGAGGCGCGGGCCTGGGGCCCGGGCGCCGCGTGGTTGCTGGAGCGGCTGCCCCGGCTGCTCGGCGCCGAGGACGACCCGGCGGGCCTGGTCCTGCCGCCCGGTCCGCTGCGCGAGGCCCAGCGGACCGCGGCCGGCGTCCGGCTGGCCAGGACCGGCCTGGTCCTGGAGTCCCTGGTGCCCGCGATCCTGGAGCAGAAGGTCACCACCGGCGAGGCGTACCGGTCCTGGCGCACCCTGCTGCGGGCCTTCGGCACCCCGGCGCCCGGTCCGGCCGAGGGGATGTGGGTGGCGCCCTCGGCCCGCGAGTGGTCACTGGTGCCGAGCTGGGACTGGCACCGCGCGGGCGTGGACCCCAAGCGCTCGGCGACGGTGCAGCGCGTCGTCCGGCTGGCGCCCCGGCTGGAGGAGGCCTCCGCGATGGAGCACGAGGCGTCCTTCGCCCGGCTCACCGCCGTCCCGGGTGTCGGCGTCTGGACGGCGGCCGAGACCCTCCAGCGCAGCAACGGTGACGCCGACGCCGTCTCGGTCGGCGACTTCCACCTGCCCAACACGGTCGGCTGGGCCCTGGCCGGCCGCGTCCGCAGCGACGACGCGCAGATGCTGGCCCTCCTGGAGCCCTACCGCCCGCACCGCCACCGCCTCTGCCGGATCGTCCTCTCCACCGGCACCCACGCCCCCCGCTTCGGCCCCCGCCTCACCCCCAACGACCACCGCCACCGCTGACGGAGGAGCCCCGCGCCGGTCGGGTCGGTGCCCACCGCGCGGTCCACGGGGTGCGGGAAGCGCGGAGGGTGGTCCCCGCGGTCACGGCCGGCAGCCGCGGGGACGTGTACCGCAGGCTCCGGCTCCCGGGCGCTACCGCACCTCGACGAAGGCGTCCGCCGTGCGCTCCGGGCGGGGGCGCGGGGGTTCGGCGGGGCGGCCGACGGCGACGGCGCCCATCGGGTCCCAGGAGGCGGGGAGGTCGAGGGCGGTGCGCACGGTGTCGCGGCAGAACATGGTGGACGACACCCAGGCCGAGCCGTAGCCCTCGCCGGCCAGCGTGACCAGGAGGTTCTGCACGGCCGCGCCGACCGCCACGGTGAACATCTCGCGTTCGGCGGTCGCGCGGCGCTCGTCGGCGTAGGCGTGCGCGCCGTCCGCCACCAGGCAGGGCACCACCAGGTACGGGGCGGCCCGCAGGACGTCGCCGCGGGCGGTGCGGCGGGCGATCCGCTCCTCGTCCCAGCCGTCCAGCCCGGCGAGGTCGCGGCGCCAGGCGGCGAGCATCGCGTCCAGCAGCCGGGTCCGCGCACCGGGGCTCTCCAGCAGGACGAACCGCCACGGCGTGGTGTGGTGCGGCGCGGGCGCGGTGACCGCCGCGGCGACGGCGCGCCGCACGGCCCGCGGGTCGACCGGCTCGGCGGTGAACGCGCGGACGGTGCGCCGCTGGGTGACGGCCTGCCGGATCGCCTCGGAGGTGCCGAGCCGGAACATGTCCTCGGCCGCGGGCCGGATCAGCGGCCGGGCGCCCTCGCCGTCCCCGGCGGTGACCAGGTGGCCGAGGCCGCGCACCACCGCGACCGGGGTGCCGGTGGCCTTGCCCTTCACCAGGTCGGCGGCGGCGGCGAGCTCGTCGGCGGTGGCGGTGACGGTGAGGGCCAGCTCGTTGCCGTGCGAGTCGGTGCGGCCCCGGTGGTCCTCCAGGACGGGCAGCCCGGCGGCGCCGATGGCGACGTCGGTGAGGCCGTTGCGCCAGGGCCGGCCGAAGGTGTCGGTGACGACGACGGCGAGCCGGCGTCCGGTGAGCCGCTGGAGCGCGGCGCGCAGCTCCCGGGCCGAGGCGTCCGGGTCCTCGGGCAGCAGCAGGACGGTGCCGGGGGCGGTGTTGGAGGCGTCGACGCCGGCGGCGGCCATCACCAGGCCGTTGCGGTTCTCGACGATCCGGGTGGGGCCGCGCCGGGCGACCACCCGGACGGTCTCGGCGTCTATGGCGGCCTCCCGGTCCGCGGCGAGCAGCACCCGGCCCTCGGCCTTGCTGACGATCTTGGAGGTGACCAGCAGGATGTCGCCGTCCCGGTACTCCGCGGCCTTGGCGATCAGCCCGGCGAGGTCGCTGCCGGCGTCGATCTCGGGCAGTCCGTCGACCGGGAGGACCTGCAGGCTCATGCCCGGACCTGCTCGGCGAGCGCCAGCGCGGCCCGGGCCATGTCGGCGGTGGCGGCGACGTCGGTCATCAGCAGCGGGACGGCCCGGCAGGCGATGCCGCCGGCCTCGACCGCGGCGACGGAGCCCTCGTCCGCGGTGTCCACCAGCCAGCCGTCGAGGAGGTCGGAGCCGTAGTTCAGCGCCACCGCCTCGGCGGTGGCCTCGACGCCGACCGCGGCGAGCACCTTGTCGGCCATCCCGCGCACCGGGGCGCCGCCGATGATCGGCGAGAGCCCGACCACGGGGGCGGACGCGGCCGCCACGGCGGCCCGGATGCCCGGCACGGCGAGGATGGTGCCGATCGAGACGACCGGGTTGGACGGCGGGAACAGGACGACGTCGGCGGCGGCGATCGCCTCCAGCACGCCGGGCGCCGGCTTGGAGGTCTCCGCGCCGACCGGCACGATCGCCTCGGCGTCGACGGCGGCGTGCAGCCTGACCCAGTACTCCTGGAAGTGGATCGCCCGGGTGCCCTGCCCGTCGGTGATCCGCACGTGGGTCTCGACCCGGTCGTCGCTCATCGGCAGCAGCCGCACGCCGGGCCGCCAGCGCACGCAGAGCGCCTCGGTGACCTGGCTGAGGGTGTAGCCGGCGGTGAGCATCTGGCTGCGCACGAGGTGGGTGGCGAAGTCGCGGTCGCCGAGCCCGAACCACTCGGGCCCGACGCCGTACTCCTTCATCTCGGCCTTGATGGACCAGGTCTCGTCGGTCCGGCCCCAGCCCTGCTCCTCGTGGATGCCGCCGCCGAGGGTGTACATGACGGTGTCGAGGTCGGGGCAGACCTTCAGACCGAAGAGGTGGATGTCGTCACCGGTGTTGCCGATGACGGTGATCTCGTCCTCCGGACCGATGGCCTCCCGGAGTCCGCGCAGGAAACGCGCTCCGCCGATCCCGCCTGCCAGTGCCACGATGCGCATACGCCCATCCTGCCACGCGCCGACGGGTCGTCAGCCCGACCCTTGACGACCGCGCCCCGGGGGCCGTGGTCTCAGCGGACCTCGGCCCCGGTGGACGTCTGCGGGAGCTGCTGCGCGTGCTGCTCGGGGACGGCCGTGCCGCCGTACTGGTTCATCTCGGTCAGGCCGGGGCTGTAGAGGTGGATGGAGACGGCGGGCTCCAGCGCGCCGTTGACCACCTCGTGCAGGTAGCCGGGGGAGAACACCCGCTGCCCGCCGGGGCGCAGGGTGCGGGCACCCTCGCCGGCGTGCGTGAGGGAGCGCTCGACGAGCTCGCCGCGGACGACGGTCATCACGCCGGAGGAGACGCCGTGGTCGTGCAGGCCGCTGCTCTGGCCGGGCAGCCAGCTGAGCAGCCAGACCTCGTAGCCGGGGCCGGTCTCCAGCCGGGCGTACCAGCGGGTGAGCGCGTCGTAGCGGACGAGCGGTTCCCAGCGGGAGCGGTCGGCGGCGATCTCGCGGACCAGCCGGGAGTGGTCGGCGACGGTCACCGGGTGGGTGGGCAGGTCGGTGCGGGCGAGGTGCGGGAAGGCGAGCGGGTCGCCGGCGATGGAGACGTCGCTGAGGCCGTCGGCCCACGGGTGGCCGCCGGGCCGGCCGGCCGGGGCGGGGGTGAGCGGGCGGGCACCGGCACGGAGGCCGGTGCGGGTCACCCCGGCCAGGGGCTGGGGGAGGGTGCGCTTGCTGCGGTCGCGGTTCCGCTTGCGGATGCGGATCATTCGCACGGGAGTCGTCCTCGGAGGGCTGGGTCGTCAGGGGATCAGCCGGATCCGGGATGTCCTGGGGCGGGAATCGCGGGCGGCCTCTGTGCTTCCTGGGCGGCGCGCGGCGGGACGGCGGGCGCCTAGATACAGCGGCAGGAACAGAGGCGACAACAGGAGTTCACGGCACGGCGGAGGGGGGAACCGCTCCGGGGGCTGGTGAACTCCGACATGGAGGAAAGGAGATCGCATCCGTGGGGGTGGTGTCAACTCGGGGAGAGCGGACATTCGGGTGAGATGAGCCATGAACTACCCGATGGGGTGATAAATCACCCTCTATGTTTCGATGGGAAGATCGCCGGGAAGACGGCCCGGTGACCGGCCT
The DNA here is from genome assembly GCF_042261735.1 of Kitasatospora sp. NPDC056327. Taxonomy (NCBI): domain Bacteria; kingdom Bacillati; phylum Actinomycetota; class Actinomycetes; order Kitasatosporales; family Streptomycetaceae; genus Kitasatospora; species Kitasatospora sp. NPDC056327. Next base: position 23,478 of record NZ_JBHJRC010000079.1, read on the forward strand.
GTGGCGGTGACTGCGCATCACCCGGCCCCCGGTTGCGAAGGGTTCATCGACCTTCGGGGCAATCGGGCGAGAGGTCCGATGTGTCCGGTTATGTACACTATTCGTAACGGCTTGGTGCCGGGGAGTGAATCCTGGCCCCAATACCAGAGCTCGGCTTGACTGGGCCAGAGTGACGCAACTGTAATTTCACTCGTGTCGTCGACCGCACGAGGCAACGGCACCCACGGGGACGCCAATAGGGGCAGAGGAGGCGCGCCACATGAGCGAGCTCTTTGAGCTGTTGATCGGTGACGGCATCGAGGAGGAAGAGGAACTCGGCTGGCAGGAGCGCGCGCTGTGCGCCCAGACCGACCCGGAGTCCTTCTTCCCCGAGAAGGGCGGTTCCACGCGCGAGGCCAAGAAGGTCTGCCTCGCCTGCGAGGTCCGCTCCGAGTGCCTGGAGTACGCCCTCGCCAACGACGAGCGTTTCGGCATCTGGGGCGGCCTCTCCGAGCGCGAGCGCCGCCGGCTCAAGAAGAGCGCCGTCTGAAACGGGGCCGCCGCGTCCCCGGGATCCCCGGCCCCGGTTCGCCGGGCCACCGGCCCGCACGACCAGTCAGCGACAAAGCGCCTCACCACCGGTGGTGAGGCGCTTTCGTGTTCCCCGGCGGGCGGCGGGACGGGCACCGTGGACGGAGCCGCCATCCGGAGCCGTTAGTGTGGTGCGCCATCCGGTTGCCGTTCACCGGCTGTGTCCACCGAGAACTGGGGCCCGCGCACGCGATGACCGTCTACAGCCATCAGAGCGGCTTCTCCGCCAGCAGGCCGCCCGCCTACCCGCGCCATCTGGTCACCGCCGTGATCGTCTCGCACGACGGCGCCCGCTGGCTGCCCCGGGCCCTCGACGGCCTGCTCGGCCAGGACCGCCAGGTCCAGCGGATCCTCGCCGTCGACACCGGCTCCACCGACGAGTCCCCGCGGCTGCTCGCGGAGGCCCTCGCCGACTGGCTCCCGGAGAGCGGCCCGACCGTCCTCGGCCGCCGGGCCGGCTTCGGCACCGCCGTCGCCGAGGCCGTCCTCAACAGCCCGCCGCTGCGCCCCGAGGACCTGCCCTACCGGCTCGACCCCTCCGGCTACGACCCGGTCACCGGCGGCTGGGACGACTTCGGCGACCCGCTCGGCGAGCAGGACGACCTCGGCCGCGGCGGCCCCCGGGAGACCCGGCCCGTCGAGTGGCTCTGGCTGCTGCACGACGACTGCGAGCCGCAGACCGACGCGCTGCGCCGCCTGCTCCAGGTCGCCGACTCCACGCCCAGCGCCGCCGTCGTCGGCCCCAAGCTGCGCAGCTGGTACGACCGCCGGCAGCTGCTGGAGGTCGGCGTCAGCATCGCCCGCTCCGGCCGCCGCTGGACCGGGCTCGACCGGCGCGAGCAGGACCAGGGACAGCACGACCAGGTCCGCCCGGTGCTCGCGGTCTCCACCGCGGGCATGCTGGTGCGCCGCGACGTCTTCGAGCAGCTCGGCGGCTTCGACCGGGCGCTGCCGCTGATGCGCGACGACACCGACTTCTGCTGGCGGGTCAACGCCGCCGGCCACCGCGTCGTGGTCGCCCCCGACGCCGTGCTCCGGCACGCCGAGGCCGCCAGCCGCGAACGCCGCGCCATCGACTGCGGCCCCGCCCACCCGCACCGGGTGGACAAGGCCGGCGCCGTCTACACCCTGCTCGCCAACACCAGGGGCGCGCTCGTCCCCTACGTCCTGCTCCGGCTGGTGCTCGGCACCCTGCTGCGGGTGGTCGCCAACCTGCTCGGCAAGGACCCCAAGCAGGCCTTCGACGAACTCGCCGGACTCGGCCACGAACTCGTCCGGCTGCCCAGGCTGCTGGCGGCCCGCAAACGCCGGGCCCGCGCCCGCGCCGCCGACGCCCTGGACGACCGCTCGCTCTTCCCCGCTCCCGGCGCCACCACCAGGCTCGCCGTCGAGGGCGTGATCGGCTCGCTCGGCATAGGGGGCGGCGACGACGCCGGCGCCGGCCGGCACGGCTCGGTCGAGGCCGGCGGCGACGAGGAGGCCGAGGACCTCGTCGTCGAGCAGTTCGCGCTGATCAAGAAGCTCGCCCGGCGTCCCGCGCCGCTGCTGTTCGCGGCCCTGCTGGTGTTCGCCCTCCTCGCCTGCCGCGCCCTGCTCGGCGGTGACGCCCTGTTCGGCGGCGCCCTGCTGCCCGCCACCGACGGCGCGGCCGGCCTCTGGTCGATGTACGCCGACGCCTGGCACCCGGTCGGCACCGGCTCCACCGCCGCCGCGCCGCCCTACCTCGCGGTGCTGTCGATCCTCTCCTGGATGCTCTTCGACCACGCCGACCTCGCGGTCACCCTGCTGGTCGTCCTGGCCGTCCCGCTCTCCGCCGTCAGCGCCTACCTGGTCTCCCGGCCGCTGATCGACTCCAAGCTGGTCCGCGCCTGGGCCAGCGCCACCTACGCCCTGCTGCCCGCCGCCACCGGGGCGCTCGCCCAGGGCCGGATCGGCACCGCCGTGCTGGCCGTGCTGCTGCCGCCGCTGGCCCGCGCCGCCGCGATCGCCGCCGGCCTCGGCATCCGGGACGAGAGCGCCGCCAAGGGCGCCCGCCCCGGCTGGCGCCCGGTCTGGATGACGGTCCTGCTGCTCACCCTGGCCACCGCCTTCGTCCCGCTGGTCTGGGCGCTGGCCGTCCCGCTCTGCCTGGCCATGCTGGTCACCGCGGTGGTCCGCGGCGGCGCCTTCGGCTCCGGCGCGACCGCGCTGCGCCTGCTCGGCCTGCGCGTCCTGGTGATCCTCGCGGTGCCGGTCGGCGTGCTCGCGCCCTGGTCCGTGCAGGTGCTCTCGCACCCGCAGTGGCTGCTGCTCGAAGCCGGCCTGCCCGGCCTGCACGGCGCCGGCCCGACCGCGACCGGGCTGCTCCTGGTCAACCCGGGCGGCGCCGGGGTGCCGCCCGTCTGGCTCTCCGCCGGCGTGGTGCTCGCCGCGCTCGCCGCCCTGCTGCGCGCCGACCGCCGCCGCGCGGTGCTGGCCGCCTGGGGCGCCGCCGGCGCCGGCCTGCTCTTCGCCGTCGCGGTGGCCGGCACCTCGGTCACCCCCGCCTCCGGCGGCCCGGCCGTGCCCGCGTGGTCCGGCCCGGCCACCCTGCTGGCCGGCGTCGCCCTGCTGGCCGCCGCCGCGATCGGCGCCGACGGCGCCAACGCCCGCGTGGCCGGCATCGCCTTCGGCTGGCGCCAGCCGGTCGCCGCCCTGGTGGTCGCCGCCGCGCTGCTCGCCCCGCTGGGCACCGGCGTCTGGTGGGCCCTCACCGGCGCCGACGGCCCGCTGCACCGCGGCCGCGGCGCCCAGGTGCCCGCGTTCATCGCCGAACAGGCCGGCACCACCGACCGCTCCCGCACCCTGGTCGTCACCGGCGACCCGAAGGGCGGCTCGGTCTCCTACACCGTGGTCCGCGGCGCCGGTCTGACGCTCGGCCAGGCCGAGTCCACCGTCGACCCGGCCACCGGTACCACCACCGGGCTCGACAAGGCCGTCGGCAGCCTGCTGGCCGGCTCCGGCGCCGACCAGGCGGGCGCGCTCTCCCGCTACGGCATCGCCTACGTGCTGGTCGACCAGCCGCTGATCGGCGTCTTCAAGGACGTCCTCGACACCACCCCCGGCCTGGTCAAGGCCAACCAGGACGGCGGCGCCGCGCTCTGGCAGGTCGACGGCACCCCCGCCACCCGCGCGCTGATCACCGCCCCGGGCACCGCCCCGGTGGTCGTCCCGGCCGGTGAGCGCGACCTCGCGACCACCGTGCCGGCCGGCCCCGACGGCCGGGTGCTGCGGCTCGCCGAGTCCGCCGCCCCCGAGTGGAAGGCCACCCTGGACGGCGCCGCGCTGGAGCCGGTCACCGTCGACGGCTGGGCGCAGGGCTTCAAGCTCCCGCCGGGCGGCGGCAAGCTGGCCGTCACCCGCGAGGGCAGCCTGGTGCACACCGGCTGGATCTGGGCCCAGCTGCTGCTCGGCCTCACCGTCCTGGTGCTGGCCCTGCCCGGCCGGCGCAGCCACAAGGACGACGACCTGCCCGAGGACGTGGTCGCCGCCGCCGAGCTGGCCGCCGCCGCCCAGGCGCAGGCCCCGGCCCCGGGCAGCCGCCGGGCCCGCCGGATGGCCGAGCGCGGCGAGGGCACCGAGGGCGAGGTCCCGGACGTCGCCGCCGACCCGGACACCGGGGTCTACGAGGGCCGGCCGGGCGCGATTGCGGCCCAGCCCGCCGGCGAGCCGTCGGCCGACCCCGTCCGGGCGGCCGCCGCCGCCCAGGAGGCCGAGCCGTACACGGACCCGTACCAGGCGTACCCGCAGGCCGACCCGTACAGCTACGACCCCTACGCCCAGCAGCCGGTGACCGCGCCCTACGGCGGCCAGGGCTACGGCGGCCAGGACGGCTACCAGCAGCAGGGCTACCCGCCCCACCCGGCGGACCAGCAGTACGGCTACGACCCGTACCAGCAGTCCGCCGGCGGGCAGCAGCAGCCCTGGGTGCCGGGGCAGCAGCAGACCGGGCCCTACTACGAGCAGCCGGAACCGCACGACCCGAACGACCCGAACGGCCCCCAGGGGCCGGGCCGGTACCCGCACCACCACGGATCGGGGAGCTGACCCGCGATGAAGAAGCCCGCCTTCAGGACGAAGTCCGCCGAGCCGGACACCGCCCCCGCGGCCCGGCCGGTCGCCGGGACCCCCGACGGCGCCCCCGCCGCCCCGAAGGGCTCCGGCGCGGCGCGGACCACCCGCTCGCTGCTGGCCGCGGCCGTCGTGCTCGCGGCGGTCTACGGCATCGCCGCGGCCCGCCCGCCGGCCGCCCCGGCCGGCACCGGCGGCGCCACCGCCACCTCGGCACAGGTCGAGCGGACCACCGCGGTCTGCCCGCAGCCGCTCCAGGGCCTCACCGGCTCCACCACGCTCACCGCCTACACCCCGCCCGGCGCGGGCGAGGCCACCGGCGGCGCCGGCTGGCTCTCCGACGCGGCCGCGCCCGCCGCCCCGCCGGCCACCGCGTCCCCCGGCACCCCGGCTCCGAGCAGCGCGCCGACGGCCCCGGCCGCCACCGGCACGCCCGCGGCGCCCGCCGCCGCCCCGGTCGCCGACAAGGACACCGCGCCCACCGACGCCCGGCTCACCCTGGCCAGGCCCGGCACCCCGGTGACCGCCCCCGCGGCCAACGGCGACATCGCCCCCGGCACCGGCGCCGTCGCCACCGGCGCGCTCGCCCCCGGCTTCACCGTCACCCAGACCACCACCGTCACCGAGCAGCGCGGCCAGGGCCTGTCCGGGATCACCTGCACGCCGTCCGGGACCAGCTTCTGGTTCGCCGGCGCCTCCACCGCCGAGGGCCGCAACGACTACCTCAGCCTGGTCAACGCCGAGAGCGCCGCCGCCGTCGTCGACATCAAGCTCTACGGCGACAAGGGCCTGATCGAGAACGACGCCACCAACGGCATCACCGTCGCCCCCGGCAGCTCGCAGTCGGTGCTGCTGCCGACCGTCAGCAAGGGCCAGGTCGCCGACCTCGCCGTGCACGTGGTCGTCCGCAGCGGCCGGGTCGGCGCGGCCCTGCACGCCGCCGACGGCAGCAAGGGCGCCGACTGGGTGCCCGCCTCCGCCGACCCGGCGCCCACCCAGGTGCTGCCCGGTCTGCCCGCCGACACCACGGGTGCCCGCCTGATCGTCTGGGCCCCGCCGGAGGACGACGCCGACCTGAAGATCGAGCTCTCCGGCAAGAACGGCTGGTTCACCCCGGCCGGCAACGAGACCATCCACGTCAAGGCCGGCATGACCGCCGCCGTCGACCTCGGCAGGATCACCCGCGACGAGGTCGCCGGACTGCGGGTGTCGCCCACCGACGACAAGCACCCCACCCCCGTGGTGGCGGGCCTGCGGATCGACCGCGCGGCGGCCAACGGCAAGTCCGACGCCGCCTGGCTGGCCGGCACCGTGCCGGTCGGCACCCGGGCCACCGTGGCCGACAACCGCGGCGGCGGCGTCTCCACGCTCTTCCTCACCTCCACCGGCGAGGCCGCCACCGTGAAGGTCACCGCCTCGGCCGGCACCGGCGGCGGGACCGCCGTCACCAAGGAGGTCCAGCTGCCGGCCGGCGGCACCGTCGCCCTCCCGGCCCCCGAGCCCGGCGGGCTGAACGGCGGCTACGCGCTGACCGTGGAGACCGTCTCCGGCGGCCCGGTCGCCGCCGCCCGGATGCTCGCGATCCCCACCAAGGACGTGCCGATGTTCACCGTCCAGGCGCTGCGCGACGACCGCTCCAGCGTCAAGGTCCCGCGGGCCTCCCAGGACCCGGGCGTGGTCCTGCGCTGAGCCCCGCGCCCACCGAACGCCGGAGGGGCCGCACCCGCGACCGGGTGCGGCCC
>NZ_JBHJRC010000080.1:0-29762 GCF_042261735.1 Kitasatospora sp. NPDC056327
CGGTTACATTCCGAACCCGGAAGCTAAGCCTCACAGCGCCGATGGTACTGCAGGGGGGACCCTGTGGGAGAGTAGGACGCCGCCGAACAATCATTGTGAAGAACCCCCGCCGGGTCATCCGGCGGGGGTTCTTTGCGTTCACCACATGTCGATTTCCCCGTCTGGCATGTCGGGAAATGCGTAGCCGTCCTCCTCGTCCCACGGCACGTCGAGGTCGTCCAGGTGGACGTGCCAGTCGGCACCGGGGAGCGCACGGCGCAGAGAGGTCACGGAGTCCAGCACCCGGGTCATCACCGGCAGCAGCCGGCCGGGGTCGCTCGGCAGCTTGGTGGAGCCGGCCAGGATCTGCTCGGGATCGTCCTCGTCGTGCTCGTACAGGAAGAGGCTCTCCTCGTCCTGGTAGGGGAACGAGGCCGTGTGGGCGGCGACGACGCGTTCGACCGCGGCCGACTCTGCCCGGGTCGGTGCCGTTGCCCGGTGCGCGGTGTAGTAGAGGGAGACGCTCATGGACGGTGAGCGTAGTGCGGGGGTGTGACAGCGCCCCGGGGATCCGGGCCTGCTGAAAGGGGCCCGGCCGAGGCACGCTCAGAGGCGGCCGGCGGCCTTCAGCGCGAGGTAGGCGTCCGCCAGGGCGGGTGCCACCGAGGCGGGCGGGGCGTCCAGGACGGTGATCCCGGCGTGGGTGAGACGGTCGGCGGTGCGGCGGCGGTCGGCGCGGGTCTGTTCGGCGGCCGCGGCGCCGTAGACGGCCTCGACGGAGCCGCGGCCGGCGGCGAGCTCGGCGAGGTGGGGGTCGGAGACGGAGGCGAGGACGACCTCGTGCCGCTTCGTCAGGAGGGGCAGCAGGGGCAGCAGGCCGTCCTCGGCCGGGGCCGCGTCGAGGCCGGTGAGCAGGACGATCAGCGAGCGGTGCGGCGCCATCTTGAGCGCGGTGGCGACCAGCGAGCGCATGTCGGTCTCGTAGAGGGCGGGCTCCAGGACGGCCATCGCGGTGGTGAAGGCCGGAAGGATCTCGTTCGGGGAGCGGCCGGCCAGCGAGGCCCGCTTGCGCAGGTCGTGGGCGAGCAGGTCGACCCGGTCGCCGGCCTTGGTGGCCAGGGCGGTGAGCAGGAGCGCGGCGTCGAGCGAGGCGTCCAGGCGGGGGGCGTCGCCGACCCGGCCGGCGGAGGTGCGGCCGGTGTCGAGGACGATGAGGATGTGCCGGTCGCGCTCGGGGCGCCAGGTGCGGACGGCGACGGTCTGGCGGCGGGCGCTGGCCCGCCAGTCGATGGACCGGACGTCGTCGCCGGGCAGGTACTCGCGCAGGGAGTCGAACTCGGTGCCCTGGCCGCGGGTCAGGACGGAGGTCCGGCCGTCGAGTTCGCGCAGCCGTGCGAGCCGGGACGGCAGGTGCTTGCGGCTCGTGAACGGGGGCAGCGCGCGGACGGTCCAGGGGACGAGGTGGGAGCCCTGACGGCCGGCCAGGCCGAGCGGACCGAGGGAACGGACCGTCACCCTGTGGGCGTGGTGGTCCCCGCGCCGGGTGGGGGTGAGGACGGTGGTGGCGCGGCGCCGCTCGTGGCCGGGGACGCGCAGGGTGTGCCGGGAGGCGGCGATCCCGGTGCCGGGCCGCCAGGCGGACGGGGCCCAGGCGTCGCGGATCCGGGCGCGCAGGGGGCGTCCGGAGGGGTTGGTGACGGTGAGTTCGACGGCGGCGGGTTCGCCGAGCCGGACGGTGGTGTCGCCGCCGCGGGTGATCCGCAGGGCGCGGACGGGGGCGGCGAGCACCAGGTCGACGGCGACCCCGAGCAGGATGGCGCCGGTGACGGCTCCGATCCCCGCCCAGGAGGGCAGCAGCAGGCCCGTGACGAGGGCGCCGAGCGCGGCGAGCAGGGCGGTTCGTCCGGTGAGGGCCATGCGGTGCGTTCCTTCGTCGGGGCCGTCGGCGGAGCGGGGGCGCGCGCCTGGGCGCGGGGGGTCAGCGCGGGGCGGGCGTCTGGGCGAGCACGGCCTGGATGACGGAGTCGGCGGTGACGCCCTCCATCTCGGCCTCGGCGCGCAGGGCCACCCGGTGGCGCAGGGTGGGCAGGGCCAGCGCCTTGACGTCGTCGGGGGTGACGTAGTCGCGGCCGGCCAGCCAGGCCCAGGCTCGGGACGCGGCCAGCAGCGCGGTGGCGCCGCGGGGGGAGACCCCGATGGAGAGCGAGGGCGACTGCCGAGTGGCCCGGCAGAGGTCGACGATGTAGGCGAGGACCTCGGGGGAGACGGTCAGCCGGGCGATCCGCTCCCGGGCGGCGGCGATGTGCTCGGGGCCGGCGACCGGGCGGACGCCGGCGGCGCGGAGGTCGCGCGGGTCGAAGCCGGCGGCGTGCCGGGCGAGGACCTGGAACTCCTGGTCCCGGTCGGGCAGCGGGAGGATCAGCTTGAGCAGGAAGCGGTCGAGCTGGGCCTCGGGCAGCGGGTAGGTGCCCTCGTACTCGACGGGGTTCTGGGTCGCGGCGACCAGGAACGGCACCGGCAGGGCGCGCGGTTCGCCGTCGACGGTGACCTGCCGCTCCTCCATGGCCTCCAGCAGGGCGGCCTGGGTCTTCGGCGGGGTGCGGTTGATCTCGTCGGCGAGCAGCAGGTTGGTGAAGACCGGGCCGGGCTGGAAGGAGAACTCGGCGGTGCGGGCGTCGTAGACCAGCGAGCCGGTGACGTCGCCCGGCATCAGGTCGGGGGTGAACTGGATGCGCTTGGTCTCCAGGCTGAGGGCGGTGGAGAGGGTGCGGATCAGCAGGGTCTTGGCCACCCCGGGCACGCCTTCGAGCAGCACGTGGCCGCCGCAGAGCAGGGCGACGACGAGGCCGGTGACGGCGGCGTCCTGGCCGACGACGGCCTTGGCGATCTCGGCGCGCAGGGCGGTCAGCGCCTCGCGGGGGTCGCCGAGCCGGGGGTCGGCGGGCGGGGCGGCGGGGGCGTCGGGGATGGCGGGTGCCGTGCCGGGGGTGATGCTGCGGAGCTGGGTGGTGGCCTTGTCGGTCACGGCTTCCGTACCTGCCTTTCGAGGGCGTCGAGGTCGTCGGCGAGCCGCAGCAGTGCGGCGTCGTCGGTCGGGGGCGGGCCGTACAGGAGGGCCCGTACGTCCCCGGCGGACCGCTCGGGGAGACGGTCGGCGACCGCCGTGCAGAGCGCGGTGGGGTCGGGGGCACCGGCCACGGGCGGGACGCCCAGGGCGGGGGCGACCCGGTGCGCCGCGGCGCGGCGGAGCGCGTCGGCGGCGCGGCCGCGGGCCTTCGCCCGGCGGTAGAGGCGGGCGCGTCCCTCGGTGGTCTCGGAGGCCCGGACCACGACGGGCAGGTTCTCGCTGACGACCGGGCCGAGGCGGCGGCCGCGCCAGAGGGCGGCGAGTACGACGGCGACGCCGAGCTGCAGGCCGGCCCACGTCCAGCCGTCGGGGATGTAGTCCTGGAAGCTCTTCAGCCCGCCCTCGGCGACCGGGGCGGAGTAGTCGGGCAGGTGCCAGGTGACGTGCGGGCGGGAGCCGAGCAGGCCGAGGCCGAGGGCGGCGTTGCCGTCCTTCTTCAGCAGTTCGTTGCCGAGGAACTCGCCGCTGCCGAGGATCACCACATCGGTGCCGCGGCCGGTGGGGACGTGGACCAGGGGGTAGCCGTGGCCGCGCTGGTAGCAGCCCTCGCCCCGGCTGCCGGCGGTGTAGAGCAGGCCGCCGACGTGGGCGCTGCCGGCCCGGACGGCCTCGGGGAGGGAGCAGGCCGGGTCGGTGGTGCGGACGCGGGCGTAGGGGACCCCGCCGCCGTTCTCGTCGGCGGTGCGGATGCCGGGGGCGAGCGCGCCGAGGGCCGCGGGGCCGGGGGAGATCAGGACCAGCCTGCCGTGCCGGCCGGCGGCGACGGCGGCGAGCTGCTCGGGGGTGAGCAGATCGGGCTCGGGCAGCACCAGGGTGTCGGCGGCCGCCGGGCGGCCGGTGGGGTCGGCGGTGACGTCGACCCGGAGGCCCTCGCGCTGGAGCAGCGCGATCACGGCGTGGCTGCCGGTGGCGTCGTAGGAGCGCGGGTCGAGCGGCGGGTACTCGCGGTTCCCGTTGGCGGCGGCCAGCAGGACGGCGGCGAACAGGGCGAGCACGGCGGTGAGCAGGTACCAGCGGGCGCGTCGCCACAGGCCGCGGCCGGTGGGGGCGAGGCTGGTGGGTGCTCCTGCGGGAGCCGGCGCGGGTGCGGGGGACGCCGGTGCGGGGGTGGCGCTGGTCATGCGGCTCCTCCGGCGGCCGTGGCGAGGACCGGGCGGGTGCGTTCGAGGGTCCGGTCGAGGTCGCGCAGCAGCTGGTAGGCGGCCGGGTCGGCGGTGCGGTCGCCGTAGGCGATGTCGTCGAAGGTGCGGGCGGCCGAGGCGAGCGCGGCGGCGTGCCCGGGCAGGGCCCGGCCGGCCTCGGCGGCGGCCTCGTCGGCGGTGCGGCCGGGGCGGGGGTCGAGCAGGGTGCGCTCCTCCAGGCGGCGCACCAGGGCACGCATCTGCTCGCGGACGGCCTCGGCCCACCGGCCCGCGGTGGCGTGCCGTTCGGCGTCCTCCCGGTGCTCGGCGGCGCTGCGCGGTCCGGCCGCGTCGAAGACGCCGAGGTCGGTGCGGGCCGCCCGCCGGGGCGCGCCGAGGCGCCACCAGAGGGCGGCGGCGATCACCAGGGCGACCACCAGGAAGAGGATCAGGCCGGTGGTGCCGGTGGTGCCGCCGCCGGCGAGCGTGGCGAGCGCGTCGTCGATCCGTTCCATGATCCAGTCGACGACGCGCTCCTGGATGCTCGGGTCGTTGCGGTGGTAGTCGGCCTTGACCAGCTCGTCGCGGGCCGCGTCACGGGCGGCGTCGCGCGGGGTCGTGACCGGGGCACCGCCCGCGAGCACGACGAACTCCCCCCAGGTCGGCACCGGGCTCAGAGCTTCGTCGGGGCGGGACCGGCCTGGCCGCCCCAGCCGGTGCCCTCCTGCTCGGGCAGGCCCGCGGCGCGGGCGAGCTCGATGTCGAGGGCCTCCCGGCGGATCCGCTGGTCGACGTAGAGCAGCACGGTGATGGTGGCGGTGAACGGCAGGGTCAGGGTGGAGGAGAGGACTCCGCCGATCGCGACCAGGACCAGCATGGCGGGGGGCATCGAGGTGGCGTCGCCGGCGTCGACCTGGCCCGCGATGTCGTTGAAGCCGATCACCATGCCGACGACCGTGAACGGGGTGCTGATCATGCCGGAGACGATCATGGCGATGAGGAGGCTGAGCACCGTGATGCCGCAGATCCGCCACCAGGAGCGGCGGACCAGCCGGCGGGAGCGGGAGAAGGCGGCGACGATGCCCTGCTTCTCCAGCATGAGCGCGGGTGCGGCAAGGCTGAGCTGGATGCCGATCCAGATCATCACGGGGAGGCTGAGGAGGCCCACGACGGCGAGCAGGGCGACGATCCCGGACTCCTCGGCCCCGGCCAGCGCGTAGCCGATCAGGGGGGCGAAGCCCAGCAGTCCGATGCCGGCGAGGAGCAGGCCGTTCAGCACGGTGAGGCCGACGAGCTGGAGCAGCCGCGGCCGGGCGTCGCGCCAGGCGTCCCGGACGGTGACGGCGTGGCCGAGGACGGCCCGGCTGACGACCATGGTCAGCAGGGCCGAGGCGATCACGCCGAGCAGCCAGGAGAGCGGCAGGCTGACCAGGGCGGTCAGCACCGGGGTGAGTTCGCCGGTGTCGCCCTGGATGGCGAACTGGGCGGCGAGCGAGGCGCCCTGCTGGAGCACGGCGACGCCGAAGGAGAGACCGAGGGCGACCCGCCAGTGCTTGCGGACGGTGGAGACCGCGCCGTCGAGGATCTCGCCGAGGCCGAGCGGGCGCAGCGGGATGACGCCCGGCTTGGGGCTCGGCGGCGCGCCCCAGCCGTACGGCCCGCCGGGCGGGCCGTAGGGGGGCTGCTGCTGTCCGTACGGGGCCTGCTGTCCGTACGGAGCCTGCGGGGCTCCGGGAGCGGTGCCCCAGGCGGGCGGGGCGTCGTGGGGCGGTGCCGACTGGCCGGGCACGGCGGCGGGTGCGTCGGCCGTGGGCCGGGCGGCGTCGCGGGGCGGCTCGGACGAGCCGGGCGAGGCCCAGCCCGGAGTGTCGGTCATCACTGCTCCTCGGAGGGCGGCGGGGCGGGCGGCGCCGGGTGGATCTTCACGCGGGCGCAGCGCCCATCGTGTCATGGTGGCCGGACGCTCCCCAGGGGGATCCGGTTGCTGAACGGCAACGGCCGGGCGGGGGAGGGTTCGTGGGCCTCCCGAGGGGCTCCGGGGGTCGGTGAGGACAGGTCTTTCGCCCGGTATGGCCGGAAATCGCCGGACCGCCAGTTGGCCGATCTGGAGCAAAGGGACTGCTGTGCGGCAGGTCACAATCGGGTAATGAGAGGATGGACCCATGAAGGGACGCGTCCTCGTCGTTGATGACGACTCCGCACTGGCCGAGATGCTCGGCATCGTGCTGCGTGGTGAGGGTTTTGAGCCGTTTTTCGTCGCGGATGGGGACAGGGCGCTAGCCGCGTTCCGGGAGACCAAGCCGGACCTGGTCCTGCTCGACCTCATGCTGCCCGGCCGGGACGGCATCGACGTCTGCCGGCAGATCCGGGCCGAGTCCGGGATCCCGATCGTCATGCTGACCGCCAAGACCGACACGGTGGACGTCGTGGTGGGTCTGGAGTCGGGTGCCGACGACTACGTGACCAAGCCGTTCAAGCCCAAGGAACTGGTGGCCCGGGTGCGTGCCCGGCTCCGGCGGGCCGAGGAGCCGACTCCTGAGCAGCTGACCATCGGCGATCTGGTGATCGACGTGGCCGGCCACTCGGTGAAGCGGGACGGGCGGGGCATCCCGCTGACCCCGCTGGAGTTCGACCTGCTGGTCGCGCTGGCCCGCAAGCCGTGGCAGGTGTTCACCCGCGAGGTGCTGCTGGAGCAGGTCTGGGGCTACCGGCACGCGGCGGACACCCGTCTGGTGAACGTCCACGTGCAGCGGCTCCGCTCCAAGATCGAGAAGGACCCGGAGCGCCCCGAGATCGTGGTGACCGTCCGCGGCGTCGGCTACAAGGCCGGGCCCAGCTGACGTGAGGGACCAGGACGACGAGACCCCGGCGGGTACCGCGACCGACGGGGGCGGCGGCGCCGTGCGCGGGGACGTGCTGAGCTCGACCGCGCGGATCCGCCGCAGGATGCGCGCGGCCGCGCTGTTCGCGCCGGTCAGCCGCCAGCTGCGCCGCCCCGTGCACCGGGTGGCGGCGCTGTACCGGCGGTCGATCCAGCTGCGGGTGGTGGCGGCCACGCTGCTGCTGTCGGTCCTGGTGGTGCTGGTGCTGGGGGTCGTCGTGGTGGCCCAGGTGCGCACCGGACTGCTGGACACCAAGCGGTCGGCGGCCCGTGACCAGGCGGTCGCGGGTTTCCAGACCGAGCTCAAGAAGATCGACGAGGCGAGGGACGGGCGGCTGCGCGTCGGCGCGGTGGCCGACCCGGCCACCGAGGAGCGCGGGACCTGGATGCTCCGCCAGGTCGGCGAGCTGGCGGCCAGCGGCCAGAACGTCTACTCGGTGATCGCGATGGTGCCGGGCACCAGCGAGACGGTGCAGCCCGACAAGGCCGGGCTGGGCCCGCGCTACTCGGGCTACATCTCGCCGGCCAGCGTCCCGGACAGTCTGAAGGACCGGGTCGAGCAGGAGCCCGGCCAGACCTTCAGCCAGCCGACCCGGATCCAGCGCGCCCCGGACAGCGGCGGCAGGACCGGGGGGACCGAGCCCGGTCTGGTCTTCGGCCAGCAGTTCGTCGGTCCGGACGGCAGCAGCTACCAGCTGTACTACGTCTTCTCCTTCGGCCAGGAGACCAAGACCCTGAACCTGATCACCGGGACCCTGGCCACCGCCGGGGTGTTCGTGGTGATCATGATGGGCGGCATCGCCTGGCTGGTGGTGCGCCAGGTGGTGACACCGGTCCGGATGGCGGCCGGGATCTCCGAACGGCTGGCCGCGGGCCACCTGGAGGAGCGGATGAAGGTCACCGGGACGGACGACATCGCCCGGCTCGGCGAATCGTTCAACCGGATGGCGAACGCGCTCCAGGCGCAGATCCGCCAGCTGGAGGAGCTGTCCCGGGTGCAGCGGCGCTTCGTCTCGGACGTCTCGCACGAGCTGCGCACCCCGCTGACCACGGTCCGGATGGCCGCCGACCTCATCTACGACAGCCGCGAGGACCTTGACCCGATGGCGGCGCGGTCCGCCGAACTGCTCCAGGGGCAGCTGGACCGCTTCGAGTCGCTGCTCGCCGACCTGCTGGAGATCAGCCGGTTCGACGCGGGCGCGGCCGTCCTGGACGCCGAGCCGGTGGACCTGCGCGAGATCGTCGGCCGGGTGGTCGAGGCCGCGGACCCGCTGGCGCAGGCCAAGGGCAGCGCGGTGGTGATCCGCGGCGACGGCGAGCCGGTGGTGGCCGAGGTCGACTCCCGGCGGATCGAGCGGATCCTGCGCAACCTGGTGGTCAACGCGCTGGAGCACGGCGAGGGCCGGGACGTCGTGGTGCGGCTCGGTTCGCAGGACGGCGCGGTCGCGGTCGGCGTGCGGGACTACGGCATCGGCCTCAAGCCGGGCGAGGCGTCCCGGGTGTTCCACCGGTTCTGGCGGGCCGACCCGTCCCGGGTGCGGACCACCGGCGGAACCGGCCTGGGCCTGTCGATCGCGGTCGAGGACGCGCACCTGCACGGCGGCTGGCTCCAGGCCTGGGGCGAGCCGGGCGGCGGTTCGCACTTCCGGCTCACCCTGCCGCGCACCCGCGGCGGCGAGATCAGCCGGGCGCCGTTCCGGCTGGAGCCGGAGGACTCGCGCAACAACCGGGGCCTCGGCACGTACGGGGCGCCGTACCGGCGGGCGATCCGGCCGTCCGGCGCGACCGCGCTGAGCGTGACGGAGGAGCAGGCCGTCCCGGAGACCCCGGAGGCCTCCGGCAACGGCTTCGGCAGCGGGCTCGGCGGCGTGCTGAGCATCGGTCCCGGACTCGGCCGGCGGCCGGCGGAGGGCCCGCGGGCCGATCCGTCGGACGTGCTCCCGGCCGGTGCCGGGTACGGTGCGACCGGCGCGCAGGTCATGGTGGACCCGACGCCGGGCCGGCCGTCGGTGACGCAGCGGACCGCGGGGCCGGACGACGCCGTCGGGGCGTACGGCACGGGTGGAACGGACACGGAGGGGTCGCAGCGTGCGAAGGACCAGCGGCAGGATTGAGCCGCGGCTGGCCGGGGTGGCCGGCGCCCTGCTGGGCGCCCTGCTGGCCGGCGGCTGCGCGGCCATGCCCGAATCCGGGGGCGTCACCAGGATCGAGCTGTCCAAGAGCTCGGCCGACAAGAACCTCCAGGTCCGGGTCTTCCCGGTGGAGCCCGCCAGGAACGCCACCCCGCAGAGCCTGCTGGCGGGGTTCCTGGACGCGCTGACCGCCGACGACGGCTACGACACGGCGCGCAAGTACCTGACGCCCGGCGCGGCGGCGAGCTGGAAGCCCGAGGCGGGCGTCAGCGTGCTCGCCTCCAACCCGGCCGTCGACACGACCCGGAGCGACACCGACACCGACGTCTCCATCCAGGTCACCGGACAGCAGGTCGCCAAGGTGGACGACCGGCACTCGTACGAGATCCAGGAGCCGGCCGCGGCCCACTTCACCTTCTCCTTCGTGCGGGAGAAGGCCGGCGCGGAGTGGCGGATCGACCACCTGCCGGACGGGCTGATCGTCAACGAGGTCACCTTCCGCAACAGCTACCGCCAGGTCGACCGGTTCTTCTTCGCGGCCCCGGACCCGTCCTCGCCGGTGGCCGCGGCGGCGACCAGCCAGGAGGTGCTGATCGCCGACCCGATCTACCTGCGGCGCCGAATAGAACCACTCCTCTCGGCGGTCAACGCGGTGGTCGCCGGGCCCTCGAAGTGGCTCTCCCCGGTGGCCCGTTCGGCCTTCCCGTCCGGGACGAAGGTCGAGACGGCGAGCCTGGACGACAGCCGCACCGGGCACGTCACGCTCTCCGGGGCGGACCTCAGCAGTGCCACCGCCTGCCGGCAGATGGCCACCCAGCTCCTCTACACCGTCGCGGACCAGGGCACCGGGCAGGTGGACCGGCTGGAGCTGAAGGGACAGCACGGCGGTCCCAGCTGCCAGGCGAGCCGCGCCGACGAGCCCGCCATCGGGCCCGGCTCGCTGGCCGGGCAGATGTCCTCCCGGCAGTTCGTCCAGCGGGCCGACGACGGCACGCTCTACGAGACGCGCGGGGAGAGCGGCGGCGACCAGGTGCACGGACCGCTGGGCCGCGCGCAGCCGTCGGGCAAGCCGCTGAGCGCGATCGCGGTGGCCCGGGACGGCGAGCGCGCCGCGGCGGTCAGCGCGGACGGCCACCAGCTCTTCACGGTGCCGTTCTCGGAGACCATGACGACGATGCCGCCGCCGGTGCTGACCACCCAGGTGCGCCCGGGCTCCAAGGGCGACGACGGCCTGACCTCGCCGACCTGGGACGGCCGCGGCGACCTCTACGTGGTGGACCGGGACCCGCAGGAACCCAAGGTCCTGATGGTGCGCGACAAGAAGGTCGTGCCGGTGCCGGTGGAACGCCTGGGAGGCCGCCAGGTGCAGGGCATCAAGGTCTCCTCGGACGGGGTCCGGGTGGCCCTGCTGCTCAAGGACGGCAAGGACGGCAAGGAGCAGAAGCTCTGGCTGGGGCTGCTGCTCCACGAGGGCACCAAGGACGCGCCGACCGCGCGGATCACCGGGCTGCGGCTGGCCAATCCGGTCCTGGAGGACGTGACCTCGGTGTCCTGGGCGGAGGCGGACCAGCTGCTGGTGCTGGGCAAGGAGAAGGGCAAGCTGCAGCAGCTGCACTACGTCAGCACGGACGGGTCGCAGAGCCCGGACACCCGGCTGCAGGGCGGCGGCGAGATGAGCACGGTCG
This sequence comes from Kitasatospora sp. NPDC056327, assembly GCF_042261735.1. NCBI lineage: Bacteria > Bacillati > Actinomycetota > Actinomycetes > Kitasatosporales > Streptomycetaceae > Kitasatospora > Kitasatospora sp. NPDC056327. The sequence goes on from NZ_JBHJRC010000080.1 coordinate 10,926, forward strand.
CCGCGTCGGAGACCAGGTCGAGCAGCACCGCCCCGGTGCCGCCGGTCCTGGCGCTGCAGGGCGGGGGCGTGGGCAAGCCGTACCGGCTGGTCAACAACCAGTGGCGGGAGCTGGTGCTGATGTACCAGGCCTCCGCGTTCATCTACCCCGGCTGATCACCGGGGCCGGCCGGCCCCGGTCACCGGGCCGGATCGCGCGGACCGTCGTGCGGGCCGGTCACCGGTCACCGGTCACCGGGCCGGGGTCCCGGTACGGGGCCGGGCCGGCCGGCCGCCGCGACGGTGGCGGCCGCGCCCGGCCGCAGGCCGACGGCGGACAGCGCCCGGGCCGCCTCGACGAGGCTCGCGCCGGTGGTCACCAGGTCGTCCACCACGACCGTCCTGCGCCCGGCGGCGCGGCGGTGGGCGCCGGGCCGTACGGTGAGCGCGCCGTGCAGGTTGCGGTGCCGGTCGGCGGCGGAGAGTCCGGACTGGTCGGCGACCGGGCGGGTGTGCCCCAGCAGTGCCGCGGCGCGGGCGTCCAGCCCCTCCCGGCGCAGGGCGCGCGCGGCGGCGAGGGCCAGCCGCAGGGTCGGGTCGTGGCCCCGGGCGCGGACGGCCGCGCGGGCCGAGGGCACCGGGACGAGCAGCAGCGGCGCCCGCTCCTCCTGCGGGCCGAGGGCGGTGCGCACCGCCCGGGCGAGGGTGTCGCCGAGGGGTCCGGCCAGCCGCAGCGCACCGCGCTCCTTGTGGGCCAGCAGCAGCCGGCGGACCGCGCCGTCGTACGGGGCGGCGGCGTGCGCCCTGGGCAGCACGGCGCAGGGGCCGGGGCGGGCGGTGGCCAGGAGGTGCCGGCAGGCCCGGCAGAGCGGGCCGCCCCCGGCACCGCAGCCGGCGCAGGGAGCGGGGAGCAGGACATCCAGCAGACCGGACAGGGCATGGGTGAGCGGATCCCGGGCAGACGGCGGGTCGGACCGCCTGCGGGACCGCGCGGTGGGGAGCGGCACGGCTGCTCCTCCCGGGTCGGGAACGCAGAGTGAGCAAAGAATGCGCCGTACGGGGGGTGTTGTCCAGGTATTTACCTGTGTTTCACTCGTCGGAGGGTAGACAGGGGGCAACAGCTTGACCGCCAAGCCCGTCACGACCGTCCTGCCCGTACGTGCCCGCACTCCGCACTGGGGAGGCGAAAACCCCGTGTGAGGTGTTCGATAAGGCTCCAGGGGGTTTCAACCGTCCCTGGTGGGGAGGAAGTGAGGAGAGGGCCAGTCGTTTCCGCCGTTGCCGGTGGGACGGAGGGCCGGCGGAGGTTTTGGCTGGTCCGGCTGGTCTCAGCCCGGCCCGGTAGCACCCGGGCCGGCGACAGAACGAGGGATCGGAGTTCTGCGTGGACATCGTCGTCAAGGGCCGCAAGACCGAGGTGCCCAAGAGGTTCCGGGATCACGTGGCCGAGAAGCTGGAGAAGGTCCAGAAGTTCGACGCCAAGGCCATCAGCCTGGACGTCGAGGTGTCCAAGGAACACAACCCGCGGCAGGCCGACCGGTCCGACCGCGTGGAGATCACTCTCCGTACCCGTGGTCCGGTGATCCGGGCCGAGGCCGCCGCCGCCGACGCGTACGCGGCGCTCGACCTGGCCTCGGCGAAGCTCGACGCCCAGCTCCGCAAGTCCGCGGACCGGCGCCGGGTCCACAAGGGCGGCAACGGCCGCACCCCGATCAGCGTCGCCGAGGCGACCGCGGCCCTGGCCGCGCTGCCCGAGACGCCGCCGTCGGAGAGCGTGACCAACGGGGCCGTCCGCAAGACCATGATGGGATCCCTGGAAGTGGAGGGCGAAGGCCCGCTGGTGGTCCGGGAGAAGACCCACCCGGCCGCCCCGATGGCGCTCGACCAGGCGCTCTACGAGATGGAGCTGGTCGGCCACGACTTCTACCTCTTCGTGGAGAAGGACAGCGGGCTTCCGAGCGTCGTCTACCGCCGGCACGGCTACCACTACGGCGTGATCCACCTGAAGGCCGACGGCTCGTCCGTCGAGGGTGGCGGCGCGGGTGGTGCGATCGGCGCGGGTGACGACGAGGACTGACCGTCGAGGACCGACCGTCCGAGCAGCACGGAAGGGGTGACCCCGGCGGCGGTGCCGCCGGGGTCACCGGCGTTCCGGGGCCCGCCGGGGGAGTTGACGGGCGGGTCCGCAGGTCACCCGATGCGGGGCAATCGGCGCCGGAGGGTGACCGGAGGGGGCTCCGGGCGTGGAATGATTGGCGCACGACGACCGGCGACGGGGGAGGAGCGGATGGGGGATCACTTCGGGCTGAGGCCCACGGGGGGGCCGGTCACGGGGGTGTCGCCCGGCCGCGGCGCGGAGTCCGAGTACGCCCCCCGGCGGGGGGAGCCGATCCGCGTCCTGGTGGTGGACGACCACGCGCTGTTCCGCCGGGGCCTGGAGATCGTGCTCGCCGAGGAGGAGGACATCACCGTCGTCGGTGAGGCCGGTGACGGCGCCGAGGCGGTGCTCAAGGCGGCCGACCTGCTGCCCGACATCATCCTCATGGACGTCAGGATGCCGCGCCGCAGCGGGATCGAGGCCTGCACCGCGATCAAGGACGTCGCTCCCAGCACCAAGATCATCATGCTGACGATAAGCGACGAGGAGGCCGACCTCTACGAGGCGATCAAGGCGGGTGCCACCGGCTACCTGCTCAAGGAGATCTCCACCGACGAGGTCGCCACCGCGATCCGGGCGGTCGCCGACGGGCAGTCCCAGATCAGCCCGTCGATGGCCTCCAAGCTGCTCACCGAGTTCAAGTCGATGATCCAGCGCCGCTCCGACGAGCGGGAGCTGGTGCCCGCGCCGCGGCTGACCGACCGTGAGCTGGAGGTGCTGAAGCTGGTGGCCACCGGGATGAACAACCGGGAGATCGCCAAGGAGCTGTTCATCAGCGAGAACACCGTGAAGAACCACGTGCGCAACATCCTGGAGAAGCTCCAGCTGCACTCCCGGATGGAGGCCGTGGTGTACGCGATGCGGGAGAAGATCCTCGAAATAGGGTGAGCGCGGGGCCGGTCGGGCCCCGCCTCCCGTTCCGGCCCCGCTCCGGCTAGTCCAGCAGCCGCTCCAGCGCCGGGCGCAGCGCCTCGTCGGACAGCGCCTCGACCCGGACGGCGTCGCAGCCCACCCACGAGGCGGCCTCGCGCAGCGCCCCGGCCAGGGCCGGCAGGTGCCGGGCGGAGTCCAGCGAGACCTGACGCGCCACCAGCGTCCGCCCCTCGCGGGCCGGATCGACCCGGCCGACCAGCCGGCCGCCGGTGAGCAGCGGCATCGCGAAGTAGCCGTGCACCCGCTTGTGCCTGGGCGTGTAGGCCTCCAGCCGGTGGGACATGCCGAAGATCCGCTCGGTGCGCGGGCGGTCCCAGATCAGCGAGTCGAACGGCGAGAGCAGCGTGGTGCGGTGGCGGCCGCGCGGCGGCTCGGCGAGTGCCGCGGGATCGGCCCAGGCCGCGCCCGGGGAGCCGTCCGGGCCCCAGCCGGCCACCTGGACCGGCACCAGGCCGGAGTCGGGCAGCACCGCGTCCAGCTGGTCGGCGCGCAGCCTGTGGTAGTCGAGCAGATCGGCCCGGGTGGCCACGCCGAGGGCCGCGCCGGACTGGACGACCAGGGTGCGCAGGCACTCCTCGTCGCTCGGCTCGGCCGCGAACAGCTCGGCGGGGACGGCCTGTTCGGCCAGGGCGTAGACGCGCTTCCAGCTCCGGCGGTCGGTGCAGACGACGTCCCCGAAGGCCAGCGCCCGCTCCACCGCGATCTTGGTGTCGGACCAGTCCCACCAGTCGGCGGTCCGCTTCGCGCCGCCGAGTCCGGTGGAGGTGAGCGGGCCCTCGGCGCGCAGCCGGTCGAGCACGCCGCGGTACGTCGCCGGGTCGACCTGCTTGCCCCAGACGTGGGCCTTGGCGCGGTAGCCGCGGCGCCGGAAGGCGAACAGCGGCCACTCCTCGACCGGCAGCACGCAGGCGGCGTGCGACCAGTACTCGAAGCTCGCGCCGGAGCCCCAGTACGCCGTCTCGACCGCCGGGCGGCCGACCGCGCCGAGCCGGGCGTAGGGGACCAGCTCGTGGGAGCGGGCCAGTACCGAGATGGTGTCGAGCTGGACGGAGCCGAGCCGGCGCAGCACGCCGCGCACGCCCCCGCGCCGGTCCGGTGCGCCGAGCAGGTCCTGGGCCCGCAGGGCGATCCGTCGGGCGTCGTCGGCGCCGAGCACGATCGCCGGGGCGGGGGCCGACGGGTCGGCGGTGGGGCGCGAGGTCGAGGCGGTCATACCGGCGAGCCTAGGGCGTGTCACCGACAACGGGCCCGCCCGTCCGGGGCGGTGGGCTCCGGACGGGCGGCCGGTCCCCGTCGTCGGCGGCGGCCGGTCGGCTCCGGTCAGCCCCGGTCGGCCGCCGGGCCGACGGGGGCGCCGGGGAGGTCGCCGGGCAGCAGCGAGGCGATCCAGGTGTCGTGGAACCGTCCGCGCTGCTCGGAGTAGGAACGCAGGGTGCCCTCGAACCGGAAGCCGACCCGCTCCGCCACCGCGCGGGAGCCCGCGTTGCCCACGTAGGCGAGCCACTCCAGCCGGCGCAGGCGCAGTGCGCCGAGCCCGTGGCGGGCCACCGCGGCGGCCCCCTCCACGGTGTAGCCGCGGCCGCGGAACTCCTTGGCCGTCCACCAGCCGACCTCGGCGGCGCCCGGCCGGCCCGCGCACGCGGTCAGGCCCTGGCAGCCGACCAGCGCGCCCGACTCGCGCTCGAAGACGCACCAGATCAGGTTCTCGCCGGTGCGCAGGCCCTCGGCGGCCAGGTCGCGGACGAAGTACTCGGCGTCCGCGCGGCGGTACGGGCTCGGCACCACCGTCCAGCGCTGGATCTCCGCGTCCTGGCAGGCGGCGAAGACCGCGTCGATGTCGCTCTCGCGCGGGGGGCGCAGCACGAGGCGCTCGGTGGTGAGCACGACGGGCTCGGCGGGGGCGGGCGGCCGGGGCGGCTCGGCCGGGAGTTCCGCGGGGTTTTCCTCGGGCTGTTCTTCCATGGCCGAATTATTCCGTGCAGAGATCAATCCGGGCATCCGATTAACGGATCAGGCCGTTCAACTGGCCGGACGGGCGCCCGGTTTGCCCTGGTGGATGAGAGTATCGGAGGATGTGCTCGCACGGGTGACACGGGAATAGCGTGCTGACGCACCTCCCGGGGTGTTGGGCTCCTCGCATACGATGGCCCGTGCGGTGGGGTGGATCCGCCGTGCAGTCGTCCAGTGCCAATACAGGCAAGGAGCCCGCTCACGTGTCCGTCTTCGACAAGATCCTGCGCGCCGGCGAAGGCAAGATCCTTCGCAAGCTGCAGCGGATTGCTGCCCAGGTCAATTCCATCGAAGAGGACTTCGTCAACCTCACCGACGCCGAGCTGCGCGCACTGACCGACGAGTACAAGCAGCGGCTCGCCGACGGCGAGACCCTGGACGACATCCTCCCCGAGGCGTTCGCCACCGTCCGCGAGGCCGCCAAGCGCGTGCTCGGCCAGCGGCACTACGACGTCCAGCTCATGGGCGGCGCCGCGCTGCACCTGGGCTACGTCGCCGAGATGCGCACCGGTGAGGGCAAGACCCTGGTCGGCACGCTGCCGGCGTACCTCAACGCGCTCACCGGCAAGGGCGTGCACCTCATCACGGTCAACGACTACCTCGCCGAGCGCGACTCGGAGTGGATGGGCCGGGTGCACCGCTTCCTCGGCCTTGAGGTCGGCGTGATCCTCGGCAACATGACGCCCGCCGAGCGCAGGCGCCAGTACGGGATGGACATCACGTACGGCACCAACAACGAGTTCGGCTTCGACTACCTGCGCGACAACATGGCCTGGTCGAAGGACGAGCTCGTCCAGCGCGGCCACAACTTCGCGGTGGTCGACGAGGTCGACTCGATCCTCATCGACGAGGCCCGCACCCCGCTGATCATCTCCGGCCCGGCGGACCAGGCGACCAAGTGGTACGCCGACTTCGCCAAGCTGGTGCTGCGTCTGAAGATCGACCGCGACTACGAGGTCGACGAGAAGAAGCGCACCGTCGGCATCCTGGAGGAGGGCGTCACCCGGGTCGAGGACTACCTCGGCATCGACAACCTCTACGAGTCGGTGAACACCCCGCTCGTCGGCTTCCTGAACAACGCCATCAAGGCGAAGGAGCTGTACAAGAACGACAAGGACTACGTCGTCATGAACGGCGAGGTCATGATCGTGGACGAGCACACCGGCCGCATCCTGGCCGGCCGCCGCTACAACGAGGGCATGCACCAGGCGATCGAGGCCAAGGAGGGGGTGGAGGTCCAGAACGAGAACCAGACCCTGGCCACCATCACCCTCCAGAACTTCTTCCGCCTGTACGGCAAGCTGGCCGGCATGACCGGTACCGGCACCACCGAGGCGGCCGAGTTCCACCAGATCTACAAGCTCGGCGTGGTGCCGATCCCGACCAACAAGACGCCGCTGCGCATCGACCAGCCCGACCTGATCTACAAGTCGGAGCCGGCCAAGTTCGCCGCCGTGGTCGAGGACATCGCCGAGAAGCACGAGAAGGGCCAGCCGGTGCTGGTCGGCACCGTGTCGGTCGAGAAGTCCGAGTACCTGTCGCAGGAGCTGCGCAAGCGCGGCATCCCGCACGAGGTGCTGAACGCCAAGCACCACGAGCGCGAGGCGCAGATCGTCGCCCAGGCGGGCCGCAAGGGCGCCGTCACCGTCGCCACCAACATGGCCGGCCGCGGTACCGACATCATGCTCGGCGGCAACGCCGACCACCTTGCCGCGGCCGAGCTGGCCCAGCGCGGGATCACCCCGGTGGACAACCCGGAGGAGTACGAGGCCGGGTTCCCGGAGGCGCTGGAGAAGGCCAAGGTCTCCGTCAAGGCGGAGCAGGACGAGGTCAAGGAGGCCGGTGGCCTCTACGTCCTCGGCACCGAGCGGCACGAGTCCCGCCGGATCGACAACCAGCTGCGCGGCCGTTCCGGCCGTCAGGGCGACCCGGGCGAGTCCCGCTTCTACCTGTCGCTGGGCGACGACCTGATGCGCCTGTTCAAGGCCGGCATGGTCGAGCGCGTGCTCTCGATGGCCAACGTGCCCGAGGACGTGCCGATCGAGTCGAAGATGGTCACCCGGGCGATCGCCTCCGCGCAGACCCAGGTCGAGCAGCAGAACTTCGAGATCCGCAAGAACGTCCTCAAGTACGACGAGGTGCTGAACCGCCAGCGCGAGGTCATCTACGGCGAGCGCCGCCGGGTGCTGGAGGGCGAGGACCTCCAGGAGCAGGTCGGCCACTTCATGGACGACACCGTCGAGGCGTACGTCCGGGCCGCCACCGGCGAGGGCTTCGAGGACGACTGGGACCTCGACAAGCTCTGGACCGCGCTCAAGCAGCTCTACCCGATCACCCTGGACCTGGCGGAGCTGGAGGAGGAGGCCGGCGGCACCGCGGGCCTCACCCCGGAGTTCCTCACCAAGGTCATCCAGGAGGACGTCCAGGCGCAGTACGGCGCCCGCGAGGACCAGCTGGGCGCGGAGATCGTGCGCGAGCTGGAGCGCCGCGTCGTCCTCTCGGTGCTGGACCGCCGCTGGCGCGAGCACCTCTACGAGATGGACTACCTCCAGGAGGGCATCGGCCTGCGGGCCATGGCGCAGCGCGACCCGCTGGTCGAGTACCAGCGCGAGGGCTTCGACATGTTCACCGCGATGATGGAGGGCATCAAGGAGGAGTCCGTCGGCTACCTGTTCAACCTGGAGGTCCAGGTCGAGCAGCAGGTCGAGGAGGTCCCGGTCGAGGACGCCGCGGTCATGCTCGACAAGCTGGAGAAGGACTCCGCCCGTCCGGAGATCAAGGCCAAGGGCCTGGAGGCCCCGAAGCCGCAGCGGCTGCACTACACGGCCCCCTCGGAGGAGGTCGGCGGCGGTGTGGTCGAGGGCGACTTCGACGACCTCGGCGGCGAGGACGAGGGCGACGGTCTGACCCGCGCCGAGCGCCGCAAGGCCGCGAAGTCGGCCAAGGGCCGCCGCCGCAAGGGCTGACGCGAGGCCGGCGGCCGGTCCGTCCGACGGACCGGCCCGCCGCCGGGCAGGGCGCCGCTCCCGTACGGGGGCGGCGCCCCGCGCCGTTTCCGGGGGGCGTGCGGGCGCCGAGGGCACGGCGGGCGGGGCGGTCGCGGTGGACGGGGTGGGTGCGGCGGCGGTGGTCACCGGGCCTCCACGGCGGTGCACTGCCACTGGCCGGACGGGCCGCGCGGTTCCAGCCGGAAGGCCACCACGTGGTGCCGGGAGCCGAGGTCGACCCGCACACAGGCCTCCACGGCGCCCGGGGAGGGCGAGCGGTCGTGCACCGGCCCGAGCCGCGGCCGTCCGGCGCCGCCCGGCCCCCGCAGGGTGCCGGCCCGGACCAGGGCGGAGAGCTGGCCGTAGCAGTCCAGCGTGGTGTGGCGCAGCAGCTGGCCGGAGGGCCGGGCGCCGGTGAGCACCTCCACCAGCCGGTGGGCGAACCGGACGCTCAGGCCCTCGCGCGGGTCGCGGTCCGGCCCGCCGGAGCAGGCGGCCCGGGGGTGGCGCGGCCGGCGGGGCCGGTGCTGCTGCCGCGGGTCCGCCGGCGGACGGGGGTCCCGGACGGTGCCGCGGGGGCGGTGCGGGCGCGCCGACAGCACGGCGGGCTGGGCGGGCGGTGCCGGGGCGCGGTTCGGGCACGTGGTCATGGGCCTTCCTCTGGGGCGGTCGGCGGCGGAGCCCGGACGGGGTCCGTGGTGCTGCGGGTGGGTGCTGCGGCATCGCGGTGCGGACACCGTGCGGTGCGGACGGGGGCGTGCGGTGCGGACAGGGTGGTGCGAGCGCGGACGGAGCCTTGCTACCGGCCCCGGGCGCGGTGCGGCAACGGGGTCGCGGCGGGCTCCGGGAGCGCCGTGGAGTTCACCTATCCGGGTGATCCGGCCCGTGCGGCGGCGGGACGCCCGGCGGTCCCGCCGGCACCGGGTTGACGCCCGGGGGAGAGCGGGAAGGCCCGAAAGAGGACGGTCGGTTCCGCCGGGGCGGGCGTTGCGCCGGGGGCCGTCGCACGCGCAGGATCGGAGCCGGGCCGTACGCCCCGCAGGACCACCGCCCCGACGACGACAGGCGGCCGGCATGACGACATGGGTATCCGGGACGCGTCCGGCGCCGCCGCCGGCGGACGGGCGCGCGCCCCGGCGCGGCCTGGTGCTGGGCGGCGGGGGCATGCTCGGCGCGGCGTGGACGGTCGGCGCGCTCTGCGCGGTGGAGGAGGCGACCGGCCGCCGGCCGGGCGACGCGGACGTGCTGCTCGGCACCTCGGCGGGCGCGGTCCTCGGCGCGCTGCTGGCGGGCGGAGTGGGTGCCGGCCAGCTCCGGGACCACCAGCGGGGCCTGCCGGTGACCTCCGGGCCACTGGCGGGGATCGACTTCGACTACGACTCGGCGGTCGGCGGCGCGCTGCCGCCGCGGCCCCGGGCGGGCATCGGCTCGCCGGGCCTGCTGCGGGAGGCCGTGCGGCATCCGCGCGCCTACCCGCTGCTCACCGTGGTGTCGGCGGCGGCGCCGCACGGCCGGGGCTCGCTGGCCCCGGTCGGCGCGCTTGTCGACGCCCTCTTCGGCGGGGAGCGGGCGGCGGGGGAGGACGGTCCGACGGTGCGGAGCGGTGCGGTGGCGCAGGGCGACACGGGCGGTCCGCCCGGTCCGCGCGCCCGGCCGGGGGTCCCGGCGCTGCGGGCCGTCGCGGTGGACTACCGCAGCGGTCGGCGGGTGGTCTTCGGGGACCCCGGTGCGCCGCCCGCCCGGCTCGCCGAGGCGGTGATGGCCTCGTGCGCGATCCCCGGCTGGTTCGCGCCGGTCACGGTGGGCGGCACGGACTACGTGGACGGCGGCTGCTGGTCGGCCACCAACGCCGACCTGCTGCTCGACCGGGGCCTCGACGAGGTGTACGTGCTCGCCCCGATGGCGCTGCGCCGCGATCCCCGGGGGCGCCCGGAGCCCGGTCCCGGCAGGTCGGCCGCCGCGCGCGCCCGGCGCGTGCTGGACGGCTCGCGCGCCCCGCGCGAACGGGACCGCCCGCGCGGGGTGCTCGCCCAGCTGGTCGGCCGCTACCGCCGGGCGGTGACCCGGCAGCTGCTGCGCGAGGCCCTGCTGCTGCGGGCGAGCGGGGTCCGGGTGCACCTGCTCGCACCCACCCCGGCGGACCTGGCGGTGATGGGCCCGAACATGATGGACGGAGCCCGCCGCGGCGCCGTCCTGGAGAGCGCCCTGGACACCTGCCGCAGGGCCCTGGAGACGGCCCGCTGAGAGCGGCCGGCCGCCGGGGGCGCGGGACCGCCCGCGGACGGGGTGATCGCGGCGCCGCGTCCGGCGCTTATTCTGGGGCGCTGGAAGCTGTGCCGCTGGACGAACCGGAGAGTGCCACCGATGCGCGTGTACGTGCCCACCACCCTGACCGGCCTGGCGGAGGCGCACTCGGGCGGCGCGCTGGAGCAGCCCGCGGCCTACGCCGTGACGCCCGCGCTGCGCGAGTGGTACGTCAGCGACGACATCGAGGAACTGGAGTACGCGGCGCTCAACCGGGCCGCCCAGTCCTCGCTCCGCCTGCTGGCCGCCGACCCGGACGCCCCGCGCCGCCGCGTCGTCGTCGCGCTCGACGTCGCCGACTCGGCGGTCGGGCCGTTCCCCGGTGACGAGTACCAGGACCAGGCCTCGCTGGGCCGCGTGGTGCTGGCCGGTCCCGTGAAGCTGGCCAAGGCGGCCGCGGTGCACGCGGACGTCGCCGACACGGACGTGGTGGCCGACGTGGCGGCGGCCGTCGAGGCGGTGGCCGCGGCGGACGCGGGCGACCAGGACGCCCAGTTCACCGTGGACGGCGCCGAGGACCACGACCTGCTCTGGTACGCCACCCAGGAGATCACCGGCCTGCTGGCCTGAGCCCGGGGCCCGTTCGCCGGGGCCCGCGCACCGGGCCCGCGGACCCGGGCCCCGCCCCCGTCCTTCCGGTCCGGCGGGGTGCGGCGTTACCGTTCAACGCGTGCGCACACATATCGTCTGGGACTGGAACGGAACGCTCTTCCACGACATGGAGGCGGTGCTCGGCGCGAGCAACGCCGCGTTCGCGACCATCGGCGTCGGCCCGATGACGCTGCAGGAGTACCGCGAGCAGTACGAGATCCCGATCCCCCGGTTCTACCAGCGCCTGCTCGGCCGGCTGCCCTCCCAGGACGAGTGGCAGCGCCTGGACGACGCCTTCCACGACCGCTACCGCGAGCTGAGCACCGCCTGCGGCCTCACCGCGGGCGCCCTGGAGCTGCTGGACGGCTGGCGGGCGGCGGGCCACAGCCAGTCGCTGCTCTCCATGTACGAGCACGACCGGCTGCTGCCGGTGGTCGAGGGCTTCGGCCTGACCGCCCGCTTCCTGCGGGTGGACGGGCGCAGCGGCCCGGCCGGCGGGCAGAAGGCCGAGCACCTGGTCCGGCACCTGGCCGCGCTCGGCGAGCGGGTCGACCCGGGCCGGACGGTGCTGATCGGCGACGCGGCGGACGACGCGCTGGCCGCGCTGGACGCGGGCGCGCACGCGGTGCTGTACACCGGAGGCTCGCACACCCGGGAGAAGCTGGAGCCGGTCGGCGTACCGGTGGTGGACACCCTGGCGGAGGCGGTGGAGCTGGCCGGGCGCCTCGCCGCCTGAGGCGCGCCGCGGCCCGGGGCTGCCCGCTCGGGGCCGCCCGGCCGGTCCGGAGCGTGAGCCGCGCCACGTCCACCGTTGGCGTGTCCGGGGAGCGAAGCGGCCCGCCGCTGGTCAGGCTGGACGGGAGCCGGGGCCGTCGTCGGAACGGGCCGGCCGCCCTGACGAGGAGCGGAGCCCGCCATGCCCATCGACGCCGTCACCCAGGTCCCGGTCCCGGGCAACGAGCCGGTGCTCGGCTACGCGCCCGGCAGCCCGGAACGGGTGCGTCTGGTGCGCCGGCTGGACGAGCTGGCGGCCGAGCCGATCCCGCTGCCGATGACCATCGGCGGCGAGCAGCGGTTCGGCGGCGGCGAGCGGACCGAGGTCGTCCAGCCGCACCACCACGCGGCGAAGCTGGGCGTGCTGGGCGACGCCACCCGGGAGGACTCCCGGGCCGCGGTGGACGCCGCGCTGGCGGCCGGGCGGGAGTGGCGGGCGCTGTCCTTCGACGACCGGGCGGCGGTGTTCCTGCGGGCCGCCGACCTGCTGGCCGGGCCGTGGCGGGAGACGCTGAACGCGGCGACCATGCTCGGCCAGTCCAAGACGGCGCAGCAGGCGGAGATCGACTCGGCCTGCGAGCTGATCGACTTCTGGCGCTGGAACGCGCACTTCGCCCGGCAGATCCTGGCCGAGCAGCCGGTCTCCTCGCCGGGGGTCTGGAACCGCACCGACCACCGCCCGCTGGAGGGCTTCGTCTACGCGGTCACCCCGTTCAACTTCACCGCGATCGCGGGCAACCTGCCGACCGCGCCGGCGCTGATGGGCAACACGGTGGTCTGGAAGCCCGCGCCGGCCCAGACGCTGGCGGCGCACTACGTCATGCGGCTGCTGGAGGCGGCCGGGCTGCCGCCCGGGGTGATCAACCTGGTCACCGGCGACGGCCGCCGGCTGTCCGCGGTGGCGCTCGCCGACCCCGCCCTCGCCGGGCTGCACTTCACCGGCTCCACCGCGACCTTCCGGTCGCTCTGGCAGGGCATCGGCGCCAACCTCGCCGGCTACCGGACGTATCCGAGGATCGTCGGCGAGACCGGCGGCAAGGACTTCCTGCTGGCGCACCGCTCGGCCGACCCGGAGATCCTCCGGGCGGCCCTGATCAGCGGCGCCTTCGAGTACCAGGGCCAGAAGTGCTCGGCGCTGTCGCGCGCGTACCTGCCGCGCAGCGTCTGGCTGCGGATCAAGGACGACTTCCTCGCGGAGGTGGACGCGCTGGCCGTCGGTGACGTCACCGACCTGTCGAACTTCATGGGCGCGCTGATCGACCGGCGCGCGTTCGTGCGCAACCGGGACGCGATCGAGCGGGCGAAGGCGGACCCGACGGTGGAGCTCGCGGCCGGGGGCCAGTACGACGACGCGATCGGCTGGTTCGTCCGCCCGACCGTCCTGGTCTCCTCGGACCACCGCAACGAGATGTTCTCCACCGAGTACTTCGGCCCGATCCTGGCGGTGCACGTCTACGAGGACTCCCGCTGGGAGGACGTGCTGCGCCGGGTCGACGAAGGCGCGCCGTACGGGCTGACCGGGTCGGTGGTGGCGCAGGACCGCTACGCCATCGCCCAGGCGGTGGAGGCGCTGCGGTTCGCCGCCGGGAACCTCTGCGTCAACGACAAGCCGACCGGCGCGGTGGTCGGCCAGCAGCCCTTCGGCGGCGGCCGGGCGTCGGGCACCAACGACAAGGCCGGCGCGGCGCAGAACCTGCTCCGCTGGACCTCCGCCCGGACGATCAAGGAGACGTTCGTGCCGCCGACCACGCATGTTCACCCGCACATGGGCTGAGGGCCCGCGCCCCGTTCACGGGCTCCGCACGAACTTTCGGCTTTCGGCGCAAACCGGCACGCTGATTGGACAAGCTGTCCAGGACGGCCCGGTCTTCCTGCAGGTTTGCGCCTGCTTGTCCCCTGACACCTTCGAATGATCCCGTTAGGCTGGCTGGCGTCGTCGGGTGGCTCCGCAGGCCGAACGTCTCGTCCTACCCGCTGCAGAGGTGTTCCATGCGTGCCATGGGCGCCTTTCAGCAGGACGGTGCGGCAGGATTGCGGAAGACCCGGCTGAGATCCCGAGACCACCACCGAGTCACGCAACGGCGCGCGACAGGAGCCAAGAAGTCATGCAGACCAAGCTGGACGCAGCCAAGGCCGAACTGCTCAGGAAGGCAGCAGCAGCCGCTGAGAACAGCCAGGTGGGGGGAGCGGCGCCGGGGGAGGGACTGAGCAACGGCGCTCTGTCCGCGTACCTGCACCACTACTACCTCCACACGGCGCCCGAGGACCTGGTCGACCGCGACCCGGTCGACGTCTACGGCGCGGCCGCCTCGCACTACCGCCTGGGCCTCAAGCGCCCGCAGGGCACCGCCGAGGTGCGGGTGCACACCCCCTCGGTCGAGGAGAACGGCTGGTCCTGCGGCCACACCGTGGTCGAGGTCATCACGGACGACATGCCGTTCCTGGTCGACTCGGTCACCAACGAGCTGTCCCGCCAGGACCGCGCGATCCACATCGTCATCCACCCCCAGCTGGTCGTCCGCCGTGACATCACCGGCAAGCTGCTGGAGATCCTCGACGTCGACGCCTGCGCCCGCAGCCAGGCCGCCGGCACCGAGCTGCCGGCCGACGCGACCGTCGAGTCGTGGATGCACGTCGAGATCGACCGCGAGACCGACCGCGACGACCTGCGCGAGATCGAGGCCGACCTGCGCCGCGTGCTCGGCGACGTCCGCGAGGTCGTCGAGGACTGGACCAAGATGCGCGACTCCGCGCTGCGGCTGGCCGACGAGCTCGCCGAGAAGCCCCCGGCGGGCCTGCCCGAGCAGGAGGTCGGCGAGGCCTGGGAGCTGATGCGCTGGCTGGCCGACGACCACTTCACCTTCCTCGGCTACCGCGAGTACGACCTCGTCGAGCACGAGGGCGAGGAGGTCCTGCGGGCCGTCGCCGGGACCGGCCTCGGCATCCTGCGCTCCGACCCGATCGGCCACGACTCCGACCACCACCCGGTCAGCGAGGCCTTCGGCCGGCTCTCCGCCCCGGTGCGCGCCAAGGCCCACGAGAAGAAGCTGCTCGTCCTCACCAAGGCCAACAGCCGGGCGACCGTGCACCGCCCCGCCTACCTCGACTACGTCGGCGTGAAGAAGTTCGACGCCAACGGCGAGGTCGTCGGCGAGCGCCGCTTCCTCGGCCTGTTCTCGGCCGCCGCCTACACCGAGTCGGTCGGCCGCATCCCGGTGGTCCGCCGCAAGGTCCAGGACGTCATCGCCGACTCCGGCTTCTCCACCGAGAGCCACGACGGCCGCGACCTGCTGCAGATCCTGGAGACCTTCCCCCGGGACGAGATCTTCCAGACCCGGGCCGCCGAGCTGCTCCAGATCGCCACCAGCGTCCTCTACCTCCAGGAGCGCCGCCGGCTGCGGCTGTTCCTGCGCCAGGACGAGTACGGGCGCTACTTCTCCGCGCTGGTCTACCTGCCGCGCGACCGCTACACCACCCGCATCCGGCTGCGCCTCATGGACATCCTGATGCAGGAGCTCAACGGCGCCTCGATCGACTACACGGTCTGGTCGACGGAGTCGGTGCTCACCAGGCTGCACTTCGTCGTCCGGGTCGCCCCGGGCAGCGAGCTGCCCCAGCTGACGGACAGCGAGGTCGAGCGGATCGAGGCCAAGCTGGCCGAGGCCGCCCGGTTCTGGATGGACGGCTTCAACGACCAGCTGCACACCGAGCTGGGCGAGGAGCGGGCCGCCGAGCTGTCCCGCAAGTACGCCAACGCCTTCCCGGACGGCTACCGCGCCGACTTCACCGCGCGCACCGCCGTCGCCGACCTCAAGCAGATCGAGTCGCTGCACGGCGAGGGCGACTTCCGGCTGAACCTCTACCAGCCGGTCGGCGCGGGCGACGACGAGCGCCGCTTCAAGATCTACCGGGTGGGCGGCCCGATCTCGCTCACCGAGGTGCTGCCGGTCCTCCAGCGGCTGGGCGTCGAGGTGCTCGACGAGCACCCCTACGCGCTCACCCGCTCCGACCACACCACCGCCTGGGTCTACGACTTCGGCCTGCGGCTGCGCGAGGCCGTCGAGCTGACCGACGAGGCCCGCGAGCGCTTCCAGGAGACCTTCGCCGCCACCTGGACCGGCAGGGCCGAGAACGACGGCTTCAACGAGCTGGTCCTGACCGCCGGGCTCACCTGGCGCCAGGCGATGATGCTGCGCGCGTACGCCAAGTACCTGCGCCAGGCGGGCTCCACGTTCTCCCAGGACTACATGGAGGACGCGCTCCGCAACAACACCCACACCACCCGCCTGCTGGTGAACCTCTTCGAGGCCCGGCTCAGCCCCGGCCACCAGCAGGGCGCCGCCGAGCTGACCGAGGGGATCGTCGAGGAGCTGTCCGGCGCGCTGGACGAGGTCGTCTCGCTGGACGAGGACCGCATCCTGCGCTCCTTCCTGCACCTCATCACGGCCACCCTGCGGACCAACTTCTTCCAGCACGACGGCACCGGCGCGTGGCACTCCTACGTGTCGATGAAGTTCGACCCGAAGGCGATCCCGGACCTGCCGGCCCCGCGCCCGGCGTTCGAGATCTGGGTCTACTCGCCGCAGGTCGAGGGCGTGCACCTGCGCTTCGGCAAGGTCGCCCGCGGCGGTCTGCGCTGGTCCGACCGGCGCGAGGACTTCCGCACCGAGATCCTCGGCCTGGTCAAGGCGCAGATGGTGAAGAACACCGTCATCGTGCCGGTCGGCGCCAAGGGCGGCTTCGTCGCCAAGCAGCTGCCGGACCCGTCGGTGGACCGGGACGCCTGGCTGGCCGAGGGCGTCTCGTCCTACAAGACCTTCATCTCGGCGCTGCTGGACATCACCGACAACCTGGTCGGCGGCGAGGTCGTCCACCCGGCCGACGTGGTCCGCCACGACGAGGACGACACCTACCTGGTCGTCGCCGCCGACAAGGGCACCGCGACCTTCTCCGACATCGCCAACGGCGTCGCCGAGT
Organism: Kitasatospora sp. NPDC056327; assembly: GCF_042261735.1. Taxonomy (NCBI): domain Bacteria; kingdom Bacillati; phylum Actinomycetota; class Actinomycetes; order Kitasatosporales; family Streptomycetaceae; genus Kitasatospora; species Kitasatospora sp. NPDC056327. The sequence goes on from NZ_JBHJRC010000080.1 coordinate 27,638, forward strand.
CCTACGGATTCTGGCTGGGCGACGCGTTCGCCTCCGGCGGCTCGGCCGGCTACGACCACAAGGGCATGGGCATCACCGCCCGCGGCGCCTGGGAGTCGGTCAAGCGCAACTTCCGCGAGCTCGGCGTCGACACCCAGACCGAGGACTTCACCGTCATCGGCATCGGCGACATGTCGGGCGACGTCTTCGGCAACGGCATGCTGCTCAGCGAGCACATCCGCCTGCTGGCGGCCTTCGACCACCGCCACATCTTCCTCGACCCCAACCCGGACGCGGCCGCCTCGTACGCCGAGCGCCGCCGCCTCTTCGACCTGCCCCGCAGCTCCTGGGACGACTACGACAAGTCGCTGATCTCGGCCGGCGGCGGCGTCTTCCCGCGCAGCGCCAAGTCGATCCCGCTCTCCGCGCAGGTGCGCGCCGCGCTCGGCGTCCAGGTCACCAAGCTGACCCCGGCCGAGCTGATGAAGGCCGTCCTGCAGGCGCCCGTCGACCTGTTCTGGAACGGCGGCATCGGCACCTACGTCAAGGCCTCCGCCGAGACCAACGCCGAGGTCGGCGACAAGGCCAACGACGCCATCCGGGTCAACGGCGAGCAGGTCCGCGCCCGCGTCATCGGCGAGGGCGGCAACCTCGGCTGCACCCAGCTCGGCCGCATCGAGTACGCCGCCCACGGCGGCCCCGAGTCCACCGGCGGCTGGATCGACACCGACGCCATCGACAACTCGGCCGGCGTGGACACCTCGGACCACGAGGTCAACATCAAGATCCTGCTCAACCAGGTGGTCGCCGACGGCGACATGACGGTCAAGCAGCGCAACGCCCTGCTCGCCGAGATGACCGACGAGGTCGGCCACCTCGTGCTGCGCAACAACTACGCGCAGAACGTGGTGCTGGCCAACGCCGTCGCCCAGGCGCACAGCATGGTCAACGTCCACTCCCGGATGATCAACCGCCTGGAGCGGGCGGGTCAGCTGGACCGCGGCCTGGAGTTCCTGCCCACCGAGCGGCAGATCCGCGAGCGCCAGCAGAACGGCCGGGGCCTGTCCCAGCCCGAGATGGCGGTGCTGCTCGCCTACACCAAGATCACCCTGGCCGAGGAACTGCTCGCCACCGAGCTGCCCGACGACCCGTTCTTCCGCACCGCGCTGCACGAGTACTTCCCCAGCGCGCTGCGGACCCGGTTCGCCGAGCAGATCGACCGGCACCCGCTGCGCCGCGAGATCATCACCACGCTGATCGTCAACGACACGATCAACCGCGGCGGTTGCACCTTCGCCTTCCGGCTGAAGGAGGAGACCGGCGCCACCTACGAGGAGATCGCCCGCACCCACACCGCCGCCCGGGCCGTCTTCGGCCTGGAGGAGATCTGGTCCGAGATCGAGGGCCTGGACAACCAGGTCCCGGCCCGGGCGCAGACCAAGATGCGGCTGCACTCGCGCCGCCTCGTGGAGCGCGCCACCCGGTGGATGCTCAACAACCGGCGCCAGCCGCTGGACATCGCCGGCACCATCGCGTTCTTCCACGACCGGGTCAACCAGGTGTGGGGCTCGCTGCCGAAGCCGCTGCGCGGCGACGACATCGGCTGGTTCGAGAAGGTCTACAACGACCTCGCCGAGGCGGGTGTGCCGGAGCGGCTCGCCACCCGGATCGCGGGCCTGTCCTCGACCTTCCCGACCCTGGACATCACCGAGGTCGCGGACCGCTCGGGCAAGGACGTCGCCCAGGTCGCCGAGGTCTACTACGACCTCGCCGACCGCCTCCGGATCACCCACCTGCTCGACCGCATCATCGAGCTGCCGCGCACCGACCGCTGGTCGTCGATGGCCCGCGCCGCCATCCGCGAGGACCTCTTCGCGGCCCACGCGGCGCTGACCGCGGACATCCTGGCGTGCGGCCCCGAGGGTGCCACCCCCGAGGAGCGCTACTCGGCCTGGGCGGACCTCAACTCCACCCTGCTGAACCGCGCCAAGAGCACCCTCGACGACATAAGGGGTTCGGACAACTACGAGCTGTCCAGCCTCTCCGTCGCGATGCGCGTCATCCGCACCCTGCTCCGCACGGGCTCGATGCGCTGACGCGCGCAGCCCCCGGACCCGATCGGCGGGGCCGCGTCCCAGGACGCGGC
>NZ_JBHJRC010000081.1:0-29324 GCF_042261735.1 Kitasatospora sp. NPDC056327
AGAGACAGGGCCCCGACCACCCGCCACCCGCCGGCCCGCGATCCGACCGGCCGTCACCCGCAGGCCCGACCGGCACCGTCAGCCGGCCGCCGCCGGGCGCGCGGCGGCGAGTGCGCGCCGCACCTCGGCCGCCGGATCACCCTCGTGGTAGGGGCGTTCGCTGTCCTCGATATGGTCCAGGAACTCCTGGTACCGCAGCGCGTAGCCCAGGTGGAACAGCGGGCCGGCCAGCTCCAGCGCCCGCTCCGGCGCGCTGCCCGGCACCCGCTCGCGCCAGGCCCGGGCCCACTGCGCCGCCGCCAGCGACCACCCGTCCGCGTCCACGTAGGCGCGCGGCCGGAGGCCGTCCATGACCGGGTGGCCGAGGCAGGCGTCCGCGTAGTCGAGGGCCACCGGGCCGTCGCCGGTGCCGCCGTCCTGGCCCGCCCCCGTGCGCCAGTTGCCGGGGTGGAAGTCACCGTGCACCAGGGTCTCGGGGATCCCGCAGGCCGCCAGTTCCCCGACCAGGGCGGGCAGCCGCCCGGCCAGCTCCCGGGCGGCGGCCAGCTCCGCGGCCGTCAGGTCCGACTCCCCGGCCAGCCGGTCGAGCAGCGCCGGAACGGCAGCGGCCAGCACCGCCGGGGTGCGGTCGCGCAGCCCGGCCGCGGCGGCCCGGCCGTCGGCCGCGAGGGCGGCCTGGGCGGCGACCAGCCGCGGCACCATGGCGGTGATCTCCCCGGCCGACGGGTCCCAGCAGTCCTCGCCGGGCACCTCCTCGAACACCACCCGCCCGCGCTCCGGGTCGGCGGCGAGCACGGTCGGCACCAGGCCGGGGTCCACCCCGCCGACCAGCGCGACGACCTCCGACTCACGGGCGTTGAACGCCGGGTTGCTCACCTTCAGCCAGACGGGCCCGGCGGCCGTCGGCAGCCGGAACAGGCCGGACAGGTTCCAGGTGCGGACCTGCTCGACGCCCCCGGTGACCGGCCGGCCGGCCGCCGCGAGCGCCCGCCCGGCCCAGTCGACCGCCGCCCGCAGCCCCTCGGGCGTGGCCCAGGCGGCCCGCCGCTCGGCGGGGCCGAGCAGGGCCGCGGTCCCGGCGTCCGGCGGACGCGGCGTCGGACCGGCGGGCCGATCCCACGCCTCGGCGTGGTAGACGGTGTGACCGCCGCTGCCGCCGTCCGCGCCCGTCACCCCGACCAGCCGGACCACCACCACCGGCACCCCGGCCTCCGCCGAGAGCCGTGCGGTCACCGTCCCGACGGACGACCACCACCCCTCCTCCACCTCGAAGGGGCCCAGCGGCCCCAGGTAGTCGCCGCCGTGGGTGAGATGGACGCTGACCGTCCGACCGTTCGCTGAAGTCACCGGGGCAGGCTCCCTCACCGCCGCCGCCCGCGCGACCCATTTTCGGCACGGCTCCGGGCGGACGGGCGGACGGACCACGGGCCGGGTACGCCGGTCCCCGGCCCGGCTCGCGCGAGCCGTCACCCGCACCCGGCCACGCACCGTCACCGGGCCGCGCCGCTCCCCCGTCCGCCGCAACGGCCGCGCCGGACCGCCGGATCGCCGGACCGCTAAGGGATGGCCACCGCAGCACCGGAGACCCGGACGCGCGGGGCCGCCGAACGCAGGTCGACGCGGAGGAGACCGGGGCGGCCGAGGTCCTCGCCCTGGTGGAGGGTGAGGACGGCCGGGGCGGCGGGCTCCAGCTCGCGCAGGTAGGCGCCGAACGCGGCGGCGGCCGCGCCGGTGGCCGGGTCCTCCACGACGCCGCCGACCGGGAACGGGTCGCGGACGTGGAAGACGTCGGGGGCGGCGCGCCAGACCAGCTGGACGGTGGTCAGGTCACGGGCCGTCATGTGGGCGGCGAGGCCGTCGAAGTCGTAGTCGAGCCGGGCCAGCCGCTCGCGGGTGGCGGCGGCCAGCACCAGGTGGCGGGCGCCCGCGTAGGCGACCCGGGGCGGCAGCGCCGGGTCGAGGTCCTCGGGTGCCCAGCCGAGGAGGGCGAGCGCCTCCGCGACGTCCGCCGCGCCGGCCTCGGTGACGTGCGGCTCGACACTGGTGAGGGTGGCGCGCAGGCCACCGGCCGGGTCCTCGGTCACCTCGACCGGCACCTCGCCGGCCGCCGTGCGGTAGAGGTACTCGCCCGGGCCGACCCGTTCGGCCAGCGCCACGGCGGAGGCGACGGTGGCGTGGCCGCAGAACGGCACCTCGGCGAGCGGGCTGAAGTAGCGCACCGCGTACCCGCCGGCCGGGTCGGCGGTCAGGAAGGCGGTCTCCGAGTAGCCGACCGCGGCGGCGACGGCGAGCATCCGCTCCGTGGAGAGGCCGCCGGCGTCGAGCACCACCCCGGCCGGGTTGCCGCCCGCCGGGTCGGTGGCGAAGGCGGCGTAGCGGAGGATCTCGGGGTCGCCGGGCGCGGCGTCGTCACTGGTCATGACCGGTCGAACGCGGCCCGCCCCGGCCGTGTTCCCCCGCACCGGGGCCTTCGCCCGGCGTCTCCCGGCGCTGCGGCACGGCCCCTCACCGCAGCACCGCCTCCAGCAGGTCGGTGCCCAGCCGGGCGCTTCCCGCCAGGTCGAGCTGGTACAGCATGTAGCGCCCGCGCCGGTGGGTGATCAGCAGCCCGGCCTTGCGGAGCACCGCCAGGTGGCGGGACACCTCGGGCGCGCTGAGCTCCCAGGCGGACGCCAGCTCGCCGGTGGTGTGCGGGCCGCGCGCGATGGTGCGCGCCAGCCGGAGCCGGACGGGGTGGGCGAGCGCCTCCAGCCGCTGCTGGACCAGCGCCAGCGAGACCGGCTCGGGCACGCCCGCCGCCGCGACCGGGTACTGCACCACCGGACGCCAGCCGGGCGCCGACACCACCAGCAGGTGCGGCCGCCCGAACGCGGTGGGGACGAAGGTGACGCCGCCGGCGGCGGTCGCACTGGCGGTGTTGTCCTGGAGCTTGTCGATGACGATCCGCCGCCGCCCCGCGCCGGAGTCCTCCAGCACCACCGAGGAGGAGACGGCGGCCAGCGCCTCGGCCGCGCCGTGCCGCACCAGCAGGTCGGTCTTGCGGCGGGCGTCGGCGGCCAGCTCGGGCAGCACCCGCCGCCAGGCGTCGGCGAAGAAGGCGTCGACGCAGTCCTCCAGCATCCGCCGGACCAGCGCCCGCACCGCGGCCGGGTCGGTGAGCAGCCGGTCGGCGAAGTCCGCCTGCCGGGGGCCGCGGGCCAGCGCCAGGTCCCGGGCCCGTTCCTGCGCCACCGGGTCGGTGAGCGGCGAGGCGAACCGGTGCGCGAGCCGGGAGGCCCCGCAGGTCGTCACCAGGGCGGCCCGGACGTACTCCTCGTCGTCGATCCGGTCGACGGCGTCCAGCTCCTCTGCGAGGGTGGCACCGGGCAGACCGGGGACGAGGAAGTCGGCGCGCGAGGAGCGCCAGACGAAGTCGGCCTCGGCGAGCCGCTCGGCGAGCGCGGGCGGCACGGTGGCCGTGGTGCTCGCCGCCCAGCCGTGCAGGGCGGGGTGGTGCGCGGGTTCGGCGAGCACGTGCAGCATCGCGCTCAGCTCGGCCAGCGGCGAGGGGGTGAACAGCAGGCGGTCGTCGGACAGGCCGGTGATGTCGATGGTCAGGCTCACGTCCCCGATCCTGCCACCCGCCGCGGGACCGCCCGGCACCGATTGACGGGACTCGTCAATCGGCGTGCCCGCGGACCGGGCGCGGGCGGACGGTACCGGTCATGAGCCTGATCCGCAGCCCCGAGCCACAGCCCTCCGCCCCGCCGGAGCCGACCGGTCCCCGCCCCGAGCCGGACCGCCCCGACCCCGGCCGGCCGGACCCCGCCCCGCCGCAGCCGCAAGCCCCGCCGCAGCCGACCGCCCCGCCGGGGTCCCGCGGCGGGCCGGCCGCCCTGCTCGGCCTGCTCACCGCCGCCGGCGGCCCGCGCTACGCCGCCGCACTGCTGGTCGACGCCCTCGGCACCGGTCTGCTGCGGCCGTTCCTGCTGCTCTACGGAGTCGGCGTGCTCGCGCTGGACGCCGGCGCGGCGGGTCTGGCGATGTCGGCCGGCATGGTCGCGGGCCTGCTGGTCATCCCGCTGACCGGCCGGTGGATCGACCGGGGCGCGCGCACCCTGCCGGCCGCCGCGACCCTGCTGGTCCGGGCGGCCGGATCGGTGGCGCTGCTGCTGGCCGACGGCACGGCCGGGTTCGTGGCGGCGGCGGTCCTGCTCGGGGTCGGCGGCCAGTCCTGGCCCGCCACCCACGCCGCCGTCGTCTCGACGCTCACCGAGGGCCGCACCCGGGACGCCGCGCTGGCCGCCGGCCGGACGCTGCGCAACGCCGGGCTGGGCGCGGGCGCGCTGCTGGCGACCCTCGCGGTGGCGGGCGGCACGGACGCACTGCGGCTGCTCGCCGCGGTGACCGGGGCGGCCTGCCTGCTGGCGGCGGTGCTGGTGCACTCGCTGCGGGTCACCGCGCCGCAGGCGCCGGCCGCACCCGCCGGGGAGCGGCAGGGGGAGGGTCCGGCGCTGCGCCGGATCACCCTGCTGAGCATGGCGAACCTGCCCTACGCCTTCGCCTTCGACGTCCTGGAGGTGGCGCTGCCCGCCCTGCTGGTGCTGCACCTGCACGCCTCCGCGGCCTGGTCGTCCGGGGTGTTCGTGGGCAACACCGTGCTGGTGATCACCCTCCAGCTGGCGGTGGTGGTCCGCCTGGCCGACCGCGCCCGGCACACCGTGCTGGCCGCCGGCGGCGCCGCGCTCGCCCTCTCCTACCTGGGCTTCTGGGCGGCCGGGGGGCTCGGCGGCACGGCCGGGGCAGCGGGCGTGGCGGCGGTGTCCGTGCTGTTCACGCTCGGCGAGATCCTCTACACCGGCTCCGGCACGGCCCTGGTCGCGGCGAGCGCACCGCCGCACCTGCTCGGCCGGGCCCTCGCCCGCTGGGAGTTCTCCTCGGGCATCGGCCGGGCGCTCGCGCCGGCCGTCCTGACCGGCCTGCTGGCCGTCGGCCCGGCCGTCCTCTGGCCCGTCCTCGCCGTCACCACCCTCCTCGCCGCGGCCGCCGTCACCCGGCTGCGCCCGTTCCGCTGAGGAGCCGCCCGGCGCGGGCCCGGTCACCCGGGCGCCCCGGGGTGCGGGCGCCCGTGCGGTCGCCGATGCTGGGCGGCGAGGCACGCACCCGGACGCGCCGGCCACGGCCGTGAGGAAGGACACCGCATGAGCGCCCTCGACTTCGAGGTCATCGACAGCCCGGACAGCTCGCTGAACAAGACCTCCGTGCTGGTCACCGGCCCCCAGGACGCCCTGCTGGTGGACGCCGGGTTCACCCGCTCCGACGGACGGCGGCTGGCGGAGCGGGTCCGGGCCAGTGGCAAGCGGCTGACCACGGTGTTCGTCAGCCACGGCGACCCGGACTTCTACTTCGGCGCCCAGGAGGTGCAGGACGTCTTCCCACAGGCCAGGTTCCTGGCCACCGCGTCGACCGTCGAACACATCCAGGAGACCTACGAGGAGAAGCTCCGGGCCTGGGCCCACCTGGGCCCGGAGCTGCCCACCCGGCTGGTGCGGCCGGAGCCGCTGCACGGCGACGAGCTGGTCTTCGAGGGCCACCGCTTCGAGCTGCGCGGCGCCGACTTCCACCTGCCGGACCGGCACTACCTCTGGCAGCACCACCACCGCGCGGTGCTCGGCGGGGTGCTGCTCTTCCAGGGCCTGCACGTCTGGACGGCCGACACGCCGACGCCGGAACAGCGGGGCGCCTGGATCGACCTGCTGGACGGCATGGCGGCCCTGGAGCCGGAGTTCGTGGCGGCCGGCCACCGCACGGCCGGCGCGCCGACCGACACCTCCTCGATCGACCGCACCCGGGACTACCTGCGGGCCTTCGAGACGGAGGTCGGCCGGGCGCCGGACGCGGCGGCGGCCCGGGCGGCACTGGAGGACCGCTTCCCGGAGCTGGGCATGGTGCTGGCCGTCGACCTCGGTACGAAGGTCGCCAAGGGCGAGCTGAGCTGGGGCTGAGCACGATGATCGAGATCCCGCGCTCGGCCGCCGCGTTCGCCGAGTCCGACGCCCCGGCCGACGTGGTCCGCCGCCAGTACCTGGCCTCCGCGCGCGGCGACCTGGGGGCGCTGCGGGCCACCCTGGCCGACGACGTGGAGTGGACGGAGATGGCGGGCTTCCCGCTGGCCGGCACCTACCGGACGCCGAAGGGCGTCACCGCCGGGGTGATGGACCGGCTGGCCGACGACTGGGAGGACTGGGCGGCGCACGACGACCGGTACGTGGTGGACGGCGAGGACGTGGTGGTGCTGGGCCGGTACACGGCCGTGCACCGGGCCACCCGGCGGCCGCTGACCGTGCGGATGGTGCACCACTTCACGGTGCGCGGCGGGCGGATCGTCCGCTTCGAGCAGTTCACCGACACCGCCCTGGTCCGCGACGCGACGACGCCCTGACGAAGGCGTCACCCGTTCGGGGGAGCCAGGGCGGCGCGCCGGACGTGCTCTCGACAGCCCCGCCGGCCGACGGCAGGCTGTCGGTGATTTCCGCCGGAGAGCGAGGAGTTCACCATGAGCACGGACAGCACGGGCACCGCCGGCGGGCGGGAGCGCCCCTTCGTGATCGTCGGGGCCTCCCTCGGGGGCGCCAGGGCCGCGCAGGCGCTGCGCGAGGCCGGGTACACCGGCGGCATCGTACTGATCGGCGAGGAGCACGAGCGTCCCTACGAGCGCCCGCCGCTCTCCAAGGGGTACCTGCTCGGCAAGTCGGCCCGGGAGAAGATCCACGTCCACCCGCCGCAGTGGTACGCCGAGCACGACGTGACGCTGCGGCTGGGCACCCGGGTGGTCTCGGTCGACCCGGCCGGGCACACCGTGACGCTCGCCGACGACGGACGGGTGGAGTACTCCAGGCTGCTGCTGACCACCGGTTCGCAGCCGCGCCGGCTGCCGGTGCCCGGCGCGGAGCAGGAGGGCGTGCACTACCTGCGGACGGTGGAGGACAGCGACCGGCTCCGCCGGGCGTTCCGCAAGGGGGCCCGGATCGTGGTGGTCGGCGCGGGCTGGATCGGGCTGGAGACGGCGGCCGCGGCCCGGACGGCGGGCGCGGAGGTGACCGTGCTGGAGGCGGCCGAGCTGCCGCTGCTGCGGGTGCTGGGCCGCGAGGTGGCGCAGGTCTTCGCCGACCTGCACCGCGAGCACGGGGTGGACCTGCGGTTCGGCGTGCAGGTGACCGGACTGACCGGCGAGGACGGCCGGGTGACCGGGGTCCTGCTGGCGGACGGGACGGCGCTGCCGGCCGACGCGGTGGTGGTGGGCATCGGCATCGTCCCGGACACCGCGCTCGCGGAGTCGGCCGGTCTGGAGGTCGACAACGGCGTCAAGACCGACGAGCACCTGCGCACCTCGGACCCGGACGTCTTCGCGGCGGGCGACGTCGCCAACGCCTACCACCCGCTGTTCGGCCGGCACCTGCGGGTCGAGCACTGGGCGAACGCCGTCAACCAGCCGCAGACGGCGGCCCGGGCGATGCTCGGCGAGGACGCGGTGTACGACCGTGTCCCCTACTTCTTCTCGGACCAGTACGACCTCGGCCTGGAGTACGTCGGCTGGGTGGAGCCGGGCGGCTACGACCGCGTGGTGTTCCGGGGCGATCCGGCGGGCCGCGAGTTCATCGCCTTCTGGCTGCGCGAGGGCCGCGTCCTGGCCGGCATGAACGTCAACGTCTGGGACGTCACCGACCCGGTCCGCGCCCTGGTGCGCTCGGGCCGGGCGGTGGACGTCAAGGCGCTGGCCGACCCGGAGGTCCCGCTCGGCGACCTCTGAGCCCCGGCACGCGAACGGCCCGCTCCCGGAAGGCTGTTTCCGGGAGCGGGCCGTTCTGTGCGAAGTGGCGTCAGGCGACGGGCGGGAACGCCTCGGCGTCGGGCTTCAGCAGCTGGCCGGGGGCCGGGGCCTTCTGGTTCACCAGGTAGTCGGTGACCAGCTTGCCCAGCTCCTTGCTCCGGCCGACCGCGCAGTGCTCGACCACGTCGACGGAGACCAGCACCGCGTTGCCGAGCTGGCGCTGCATGCGCTGGGAGAAGGTGTAGTTGGTGGCCGGGTCGTAGAGGTTGCCGATCACCATCACCGGGGTGGCGGTCCTCCGGTTCCACGGGCCGGTGAAGCGCTCGGCGTCACGGGCCGGGGCCGGCCAGGAGGAGCAGGTCGGGCCGTCGAAGGCCTGGTAGCGGCCGAAGGTCGGCGACTCCTTCTCCCACGCCTTGGCCACGTTGACGAAGGTCCACGGGTTCGACGGGTACGGCTTGTCCTGGCAGTTGACGCCGTAGTAGGAGTCGTCGGCCGAGTACGGGGTCTCCGGCAGCGCCTCGCGCAGCGCGTTCGGCAGGGTCGTCGCGAGGACCCTGGCGTCCTCGACGGCGGCCGGGTCGACCGCCGCGGCGGAGAGGCCCTGCGCCGCCGGGGCCTGGATCACCTGGTACAGCGCCTGCAGCGACTTGGCGAGCGGCGCCTGCCGGCTCTGCGCGTAGAGGGCGTTGGCGACCTGGCTGGTGAAGCTGGAGAGCGTCACCGTGCTGCCGTCCGGCAGGGTGACCGGGCCGGTGCGCAGGTGGTCGCGGATGCCGTCGAACTTGGCGCGGGTGTCGCCGTCGCCGAAGGCGCAGCGCGGGGCCCCGGCGGTCTTGCAGCGCTTGAGGTACTCGGCCAGGGAGACCTCGAACCCGGTGGCGCGCTGGCGGTCGTACTCGACGCCGTCGCGCATCCGGAGGTTGGGGTCGACGTTGCCGTCGACGATCACGGCGCGGACCTTGCCCGGGTACATGGCGGAGTAGGTGGCGCCGATCAGGGTGCCGTAGGAGAAGCCGGCGAAGGTCAGCCCGGCGTCACCGACGGCGCGGCGCATCCGGTCGAGGTCACGGGCGACGTTGATGGTCGACATGTGCTCGATGAGCGGTCCGGCGTTGCGCGAGCAGGCGTCGCTGTAGTCCTCGGTGGCGTCGATGGTCTGCGCGATCTCGGTCCTGGTGACCGGGACGCCGGTCATCCGGTCGTTGACCGCGGCGGCTTCCTCGTCGGTGGTGAAGCACTTGAGCGGGTTGCTGCGGGCCACTCCGCGCGGGTCGAAGCCGACCAGGTCGAAGCGGTCCTGGACGTCCTTGCCGAAGCGGTTGGTGGTCGCCCAGAGGTAGCCGCTGCCGCCCGGACCGCCGGGGTTGAGGAAGAGCGAGCCGATCCGCTTGGCCGGGTCGCCGGCGCGGCGGCGCATCATCGCGATGCCGATGGTCTCGCCGTTCGGGTGGTCGTAGTCGAGCGGCACCTGGTAGACGGCGCAGTCGTAGATCTTCGGGTCCGGCTGGGTCGGATCCGGGTTGCACGGCTTCCAGTCGACCGGTGCCACCCTGGCCTCGGCCGCCGGGCCGGGGGCCGGGGCGGCGACGGCCGCCGCGGCCGAGCCGGCGACGAGCGCGAGGGCACTGGTGACTGCCAGTGCCGCGCTGGCGATACGGGACACGAAACCTCCTCCGGGTCTGCAAACCCGCACAGCCTGTCAGGACTCGATCAAGAGCGGAAGACGTCGGAAGCCGGAGATTCTTGCGGTGCCGCGCCGAATCGGCGTCAATCCAGCCCCGGAGGCCCGGATTGACGGGAAACAGTGCGGTCGGTGGCCGGAGAGCACCATTCACCGTATGGTCTGGCCGGGGCCACGGCGGGCGGACGCGCCCCGGAGCACCGGCCGAGGGCCCGCCGGCCGTCCGTCGGCGGGCGCCGCAGGCGCGCCGCACCCGGCGCGAAGTGAGCCGACCCGCGCCCCCCGACCCTGGATCGCGCCCCCGGTGTACGCATCACCCGAACGGCGGTACCAGTCGGCTCACGGTGGACACTGCGCCGTCCGTGTCCGTCCCGTCGGACATTCGCTCAGCCATCCGATCCGGCCCGAAGTGTCGGTGTTGACCCGTCAGTAGCCCCCTCCTATGCTCGTCCGCGAACGTGGACACGACCACAACGTGCACGTCCCCGCCGACACCCTCTGACACCGGGGCGGGACCGTCGCGGCACCGCCCGGCCGGAGCCGTCACCCGGCGAGAAGGGCACCTCCCATCAGCACCTCCACCGCACCCCCGGACGGCACGGAACCCGCCCGCGCACCGCGGCCCGACGGCACGGACCGCCGCCGCTTCCTCACCTATCTGATCGCCGCGCCGACCCTCGCCGTCGGCACCCGGGCCGCCGCGGCCGTCCCGGCCGGCCCCGAACCCCCGGCCTCTCCCGCGCCGGCGAGCCCCGCGGCTCCCGCCAACCCGGCCGGTCCCGCCGGTCCGGCCGCGCCCCTGCCGCAGCTGCTCGGCCTGCCCGGCATCCCGGACGTCGTCGACCTCGGCCGGGCCCTGCAGCTCGCCGGCCTGCCCACCGCGCACCTGCTCGTGCTGGAGATCACCGCCGCCGGCCGCGCGGTCCTCCGGCTGCCGCGACTGGAGGTCGGCCAGGGCCTGACCACCACGGTCGCGATGATGGTGGCCGAGGAGCTCGACGCACGGCTGGCCGATGTCGACGTCCCGCTCTCCGACAGCCGCCCCGACCTGCTGTTCAACCAGCTCACCGGCGCCTCCAACTCGGTCCGCACGCTGTACGACCCGGTGCGGGCCGCGGCCGCCGCCGCCCGTGCCCGGCTGGTCACCGCCGCCGCCCGCCGCTGGTCGCTGCCGGCCGGCACCCTGCGGACCGCCGACTCCGCCGTGCTCGCCCCCGACGGCCGCCGGGCCGGCTACGGCGAACTCGCCGCCGAGGCCGCCGCCGTCGCGGTGCCCGACGTGCCCGCCGCCCCCAAGCCGCCCGGCGAGCGCCGGGTGATCGGCCGCCCCACCGGCAGGATCGACGCCCGGGACATCGTCACCGGCCGGGCCCGGTACACCGGGGACCTCTCCGTGCCCGGCGCGGTGCCGACCGTCGTCGCCCGCCCCACCACCATCAACGGCACCCTGGCCGAACTCGACGCCTCCGCCGCCCGCGCGATGCCCGGCGTGCTCGCCGTGGTGACGGTGCCCAGCGGCGTCGCCGTGCTCGCCGAGACCTTCGACCAAGCGCTGAAGGCACGCGACGCGCTGCGCACCAGCTGGCATCCTGGCCCGGTCGCCGGGCTCTCCGACTCCGACATCCGCGAGCGGCTGCGCGCCGCGCACGCGCCCTTCCTCGTCCCCCCGCTGCTCACCCGGTACGTGGACGGCGAGTTCGACTTCGCCTTCGTCAACCACGCCCCGATGGAGGTGCTGACGGCGATCGCCGACGTCCGGCCGGGCCGGGCCGAGATCTGGTTCGCCGCACAGACCCCGATCGTCGCCCAGCAGACCATCGCCGCCGAACTCGGCCTGCCGCAGGAGGCGGTGACCGTCCACGTGGTGCGCGGCGGCGGCTCCTTCGGCCGGCGGCTGTTCTACGACGCCGCGGTCGAGGCCGCGCGGATCTCCCGGGCGGCCGGCCGGCCGGTCAAGCTGATGTGGACCCGTGGCGACGACATGCGGCACGGCCGGATGCGCCCCGCCACCCACCACCGGATCCGCGCCACCTACGGGCTGGGCCAGATGCTCGGCTACGAGCACCGCGTCGCCACCGTGACGACCGACTTCGGCCACGGCCTGGGCGAGGCGCTCACCGCCGCCGGCTTCCAGCTCTCGGTCGCCGGGCTCTCGCTCGCCCAGGCGTTCTTCCTGCTCAGCCAGAGCAACCCGTACGCCGTGGGCGTCCCCACCCAGCTGCTCGCCGAGGTGCCGCTGAGGATCCCCACCGGCAGCTGGCGCTCCGTCTACTCGGGAACGGTACGGGTCGCCGACGAGATCATGATGGACGAGCTGGCCCGCCGCTTCGGCCAGGACCCGGTGGCGTTCCGCCGCTCCCACCTGCGGGACGAGGCGGGCCGGGCCGTGCTCGACACGGTCGCCCGGGCCGGCCGCTGGGGCCGCGCGATGCCGCGCGGCCAGGCCCAGGGCGTCGGCTACCACGCCGAGAACGGCGGCCGCACCGCCTACCTGATGGAGATCGACGCCGCGGACCCGGCGCAGCCCCGGGTGACCAGGGCCGTGATCGCCGCCGACCTCGGCACGGTGATCAACCCGACCGGTCTGGAGGCCCAGCTCACCGGCGCGCTGATCGACGGCCTCTCGGTGATCCTCCAGGCCGGCAACCACATCGACCGGGGCGCCGTCCGCGAGGGCAGCTTCGCCGACTTCCACTACGCGCGGCAGCGGCACTCCCCACCGGTGGTGGAGATCCACCTCATGCCGCCGGGCGGTCCGCCCGGCGGCGCGGGCGAACTCGGCGTACCGGCGGCGTCCGCCGCGGTCGCCAACGCCTACGCCCGGGCGACCGGGACCAGCCCGCGCTCGTTCCCGATCAACTCCTGACCCCCTCCGACCGCCCCCGCGCACCTCCAGGAAGCCGCATCCCCATGCCCAGCCACACCTTCGTCCTCAACGGCCGGCCGGTCACCGTCGACGCCCCGGACGACATGCCGCTGCTCTGGGTGCTGCGCGACAAGCTCGGCGTCACCGGCCCCAAGTACGGCTGCGGCGTCGGGGTCTGCCGCGCCTGCACGAGCCACCTGGACGGCGAGGAGGTGCAGCCGTGCACCGTGCCGGTCGCGGACTGCGCGGGCCGCCGGGTCACCACGATCGAGGGCCTCGCCGACGGCGAGGCCCTGCACCCCGTCCAGGAGGCCTGGCTGGAGTGCGACGTCGCCCAGTGCGGGTTCTGCCAGCCCGGCCAGATCATGACGGCGGTCGCCCTGCTGCGCGGCAACCCCGCGCCCACCGACGCCGACATCGACCGGATCCAGAACATCTGCCGCTGCGGCACGTATCCCCGGATCCGCGAGGCCGTCAAGCGCGCCGCCGCCCGCACCGCGGGGCGGGGCTGAGGCCGCCGACGAGACCGGGGCGATCGCCGGGGCCGGGGCGGTCCGCCGGGCGCGTCCGGGTCAGGACTGGTCCCAGGCGTCGACGGTCAGCAGCGCGTCCGGCGGACAGCCGGCGATCCGCTCCGGGTGCAGCTCCCGCCGCCAGTGCGACGCGTGCGGTCCCGACGGCAGGGCACCGCCGTCGAACAGCGGCAGGACCTCACCGGCGCGCACCGTGTAACGGAGCGGATAGCCGTCGAAGCGCAACTGCTCCGCCCGGCCCGCCCCGGCGAGCCCGGCGATCCAGTCCAGACCGCCGAGCCCGGTCTCCCAGCTCGCGAGGACGACGTCCTCGCCCCCGCCGTCCGCCGGGGCCGTGACCACGAACCACCAACCGAGCATGCGACGCCCTCCCCCTCCGGTCCCCCGCCGGTCACCGCGAGCCTACCGGCGCCCGGCGCGGAACCGTCGGCCCGGGGCCGGAACCGTCGGCTCAGGGCTTGAGGACCAGACGGATCGGGTTGCCGGTCTTGTGCTCCAGTGCTTCGACCGCCTCGGCGGCCTCGGCGAGCGGGAAGGTGCCGCTGACCGAGCGGGAGAAGTCCAGCCGGCCACCGCGCACCAGGTCGACCAGGTCGACGACGTCCTGCCCCTCCGAGCCGTAGTGGCCGCGGATCTGCTGGCGCAGGTAGCTCACCAGGGTGCCGTTGGTGACGGTCAGCGGCTGGTTCGTCAGTCCGACCAGCACCAGGCGGCCGTGCTCGCCGAGCGAGGCCATCGCCTGCTCGCGGACCGGGGCCACGCCGGCGAAGTCGAACGCGGCGGTCAGCGGGCGGCCCCGGGTGGCGGCGCGCAGCCGGTCGGCGAAGTCCGGGTCGGCCGGGTCGAGGGCGGCGTCGGCGCCGAAGGCCAGGGCCCGCTCACGGGCGGCCGGCAGCGGGTCGACGGCCACGATCGGGTGGGCGCCGACGGCGCGCAGCAGCTGGACGCCGTGGGCGCCGAGGCCGCCCACGCCCCAGACGCCGACGGCCTCGGCCGGGCGGACGGCGCCGGTGGAGGTGATCGCTGCCCACGGGGTGGAGACCGCGTCGGGGATGAAGCAGGCCTGTTCGAAGGGCAGCTCGTCGGGGATCGGCACCAGGGTTCCGGCGGTGGCCAGCGCGTACTCGGCCCAGCCGCCGTCGTAGTCGACGCCCCGGGTGTGGACGACGCCGTCCCGGGACTCGCCGGCCTGGAGCAGCACGCGGTCGCCGACGGCGGCGGTGCCGACTCCCTCGCCCAGGCCGTGCACGGTGCCCGCGACCTCGTGGCCGAGGGTGACCTTGTCGCCCCGCAGGTACAGCGGCTTGAGCATGCCCTGGATCAGGTGGACGTCGGAGAGGCAGACGCCCGCGGCCTCGACCCTGACCAGGACCTGCCCCGGCCCAGGTGTGGGCACGGGCACCTCCTCGACGGCGAACGAGCCCTTCGCGACGTCGAGCCGGCCGGCGAGCATCGTGGCGGTCATCCCGGTTCCCTTCCACAGGGGTGGCGCGATCGACGGCCGCGCCATCCAAAACTTACTTGTTGTTCAACAAGCAAGTTCCACCCTAGCATGGTGGTATGCGCACGCACCTTTCCCCGGACGGGACGACCGCACCCACCGCATCCGCCGCACCGCCCGCGCCCTCCCCCGCACCGGGCGACGGCGCGGAACCGGCGCGCCGCACCCAGGCCGAACGGCGCGCCCGCGCCGAGCGCGCCCTGCTCGCCGCCGCCGCCCGCCTGGTGGCCGAGCACGGCAGCGCCGGGGTGACGCTCGCCCGGGTCGGCGAGGAGGCCGGCTTCAGCCGCGGCCTGGCCTCGCACTACTTCGGCTCCCGGGGTGCGCTGCTCGCACGGCTCCAGGAGGAGGCGCTCACCGAGGCGATGGCCGCCGCCGCGCCCGAGCGCAGCGGCCGGGGCGCCGTCGAGGAACTCTGCGCCTTCGCCCGGGCCTGCCTGGACGGGGTGCGGCAGCCGACCGACCTCGGCCGGGCCTTCGTGGTGCTCGGCGCGGAGGCCCTCGCCGGGGCCTCCGAACTGACCGGGGCCGTCGCCCTGCTGGACGCCCGGATGCGCGACCGGGTGGCGGAGGTGGTGCGCCAGGGTGCGGCCGAAGGCCAGGTCCGGCCGGAGGTCGACCCGGACGCGGCCGCGGCGGCGCTGGTCGGCCTGCTCAAGGGGCTGATCGTGCAGGCGGCGACCGCTCCCGGCGCCCTCGCCCTCGACCGCGCGACCAGCGAGGCCGAGCGCTGGATCCGCCTCGCCCTCACCACCGCCTGACCGGGCGCCGGGCGGCGCCGGCCAGGGCGCACCGGCGGGGCACGGCGCACGGCGCACGCCGGTGCGCGGGAGGACCCCGGCCCTCCGGTTCGTACCGCCACGGACGGGCGGGCACGCGGAGCCGCGCGCGCGCTGCACCGGTCCGTGAGACGGATCTGGTCCCGGACGAGCGCTCCCCCTAGGGTGAGCCGACGTCATGACCGTTGACCCGAAGGGTGGATGAGGATGATCCGGCGCCGTTCGCTGCTGACCGCTGCGGGATTGGGCGGTGCGGCGCTCGCACTGCCGGGCACGACCCCCCTGGCCACACCCGCCCTGGCCACACCCGCGCCCGGCGGCGCCGGGGCACCGATCGACCTGCCGGCCCCGACCGCGGGACGGCCCGTCGGCACGGTGTCGCTGCACCTGGTCGACGGCAGCAGGCAGGACCCGTTCGCCCCCGCACCGGGCCCCCGCGAGCTGATGGTGCAGCTCTGGTACCCCGCGGCGGGCACCGCCGGGCGCCCGCGCGCGCCGTACACCACGGCGCGCGTGGCGAGCGCGATGGAGCGGGACGCCTTCCTGGACCAGGGCACCCTCGGCCGGATGCGCCCCACCGCGCGGCTCGGCGCACCGGCCCTCCCGGGCGCGCTGCCGCTGCTGCTGCTCGGCCACGGGCGCAAGGGCGGGCGCAGCAACTGCACCGCGCTGGCGGAGGACCTGGCCGCGCACGGCTATCTGGTCGCCTCGGTCGACCACACCTACGACGCGGCCGCGGTCGAGTTCCCGGACGGCCGGGTGGTGCACAGCGTGCTGGAGGACGAGCCCGCCGACTGGGACGCCGCCGAACGCAAGGAGATCGCCGCCCGGGTGGCCGACCTCCGCTTCGTCACCACGGAGCTGACCACCGGCCGGACGGCCCTGCGGCACCCGGCGCTGCCGGGCGCCGACCCCCGGCGGATCGGCGTGTTCGGCCACTCGATGGGCGGCGCCGCCGCCGCCGAGGCGGTGCGGCAGGACCGCCGGTTCGCGGCCGGGCTCGACATGGACGGCGGTTTCTACGGCTCACCGGTGGCGGACGAAGGCCTGGACCGGCCGTTCCTGCTGCTCACCGCGCTGGCCGACCACGAGACCTGGCAGCGCTGGCGCTCCCACCAACGCGGCTGGGGGCGGCAGTTGCTCCAGCGGGACTCCGGTCACCTGAGCTTCACGGACCGCCCCTACTCGGCCGGGCCCGGCCACTTCGCCGACCACGTCCCGCGGGAGCTGTACGCCGCGCTGTTCGGCACCATCTCCCCGGCCCGTTCCTCCGCCCTGGCCCGCGCCTACGTGCGCGCGCACTTCGACCGGTTCCTGCGCGGGCGCCCGTCGCCGCTGCTGAACGCGCCGTCGCCGCGGCACCCGGAGATCTCCTTCGTCTGGAGCCGCGGCTGAGCCCGGCCGCGCGCACTCGTCCCCGCCTCCGTCCTCGTCCCGGCCCCCGCACGCCGTCGCCCGCGCGGGGGCCGGGCAGGGGGGAACGGACTACCCGGCGTCCTCCGGGTCACGGCCGAAGAAGGCGGCGAGCCGGTCGTACACCGGCGCGTCCCCGGCGACGGCGACCTCCGGCCCGAAGGCGTGGTGCTCCTCCTCACTGCCGCGGAACTCCGGCCGCAACGCGCCGCGCGCCCAGGCCAGCGAGGCCTCGGCCACCTCGTGGTCGAGCCCGGCCACGGACTGGCCGGTGGCCCTGGCGAGGTCCCAGGCGTGCACGGCGAACTCGGCGGTCTGCTGGTCCACCGGGAAGCGGGCCGGCCGTTCCCCCAGGCCGGGCACCTCGACGACGCCGTCGAGGTCACCCGCCCCGCGCCAGGCGGCCACCAGTTCCTCCGCGCCGGCCTCGAAGGGGTGCAGCCAGTCCTCCTCGACCCGCTCGGAGGGCTGGGACCAGTCGGGTGTGCCACCCCGGGCCCGGACGGTGAACTGCCGCAGGTCGTACAGCAGATGGCCGATCAGCCGGCCGACGTCCCAGGAGCGGCAGGCCGTCGGACGGGCGGCCAGCTCGGTGCCGGTGCCGTCAACCAGACCGGCGGTCTGGGCGAGCGCACGGGCGAGCAGTTCGATCGGGTCTTCCGCTCCGGTCATGACGCACCTCTCCGTCGTCGGGGCCGCACCGGCCCCTCACTCGGGACCCGTCCGCCGGCGCGCGTCCGCGCGGACGCGCGCTGGCCACGTGGTCGGACCGGCCGATCGTAAGCGCGGGCACCGACAGCCGGCCCGGAGCAACACCCCGGTGGGAGTGCGCCCCGGGCCGGTTCCGGCGGGGTCAGACCGCGAAGCCGCCGTCCACGGCGATCTCCGCGCCGGTGATGTAGCGCCCCTCGGCACCGGCCAGGTGCGCGACGGTCGCGGCGACGTCCTCCGGGCGCCCGAAGCCGCCGACCGCGGTGAAGCCGGACTGGAAGCCGGCCGACGGGCCGTCCGCCGGGTTCATGTCGGTGTCGATCGGCCCGGGGTGGACCACGTTCACCGTGATCCCGCGCGGGCCCAGCTCCCGGGCCAGCGCCTTGGTGAGCCCGATCGTGGCGGCCTTGCTGGTCGCGTACAGGCTGCCGCCGGGGAAGGCCGCCCGTTTGGCCATGCAGCTGCCGATGGTGACGATCCGTCCCCCCTCGGCCAGGTGGGCGACCGCGGCCCGGGCGTACAGGTAGGGCGCCCGGACGTTGATCTCCAGCACCCGGTCGACGTCCGCCGGGCCGGTGTCCTCGATCGGCCCGACGTAGCCGGCCCCGGCGTTGTTGACCAGGATGTCGAGCCGACCGAACCGTTCGGCCACCGCCTCGACCGCGGCCCGCACCTCCTCCGGGTCCGCACTGTCGGCCCGCAGCGCCCAGCCGCGCCGGCCGGTCGCGGTGATCCTGGCCGCCACCGCCTCGGCCCGCTCGGCGCTGTTCAGGTAGGTCACCACCACGTCGGCGCCCTCCGCGGCGAGCCGCAGGGCCACCGCCTCGCCGATCCCCCGGCTGCCGCCGGTCACCAGGGCCACCCTGCCGTCGAGCCTCGCGGGCACGGTCGTCGTCGTCATCGTGTCGGAACTCCTCGGGTCGTTCGTGGACATGAGTCGATCCTCGGTCCACACGGCCCTCGGGTCCGGCGGTATTCGGACGTCGCGTTCAACCTTCAACTACTGCTGGCGGCCGGGATTCGCCGGCCGGCGCACGCCGGGCGTGTCGCCCGCGCGCCGTCCCCGGGCGACACGCCCGCACGGCCACCCCGGGGGAAAGGCGGCCGTGCGGGCGTACGCGGTCGGCCGGCCGGGAGCTGCCGCCCGGCGGGCCGACCCGGTGGGACGGCTCAGAGGGACAGGGTCTGTCCGGGGAAGATCAGGTTGGGGTCGGCGCCGATCGCCTTGAGGTTCCTGGCGTGCAGCCCGGCCGTGTCGAGGCCGAACTTCGCCGCGATGCCGCTCAGCGTGTCGCCGCTCTTGACGACGTAGCCGGCGGCGGCGGGCTTCGCGGTGCCCTGCGGCGCGGCCGGGGCCCGGTCCGGCGCCTTGCGGGACGGCGTCTGCTGGCTCTGGGCCGGGGTCCGGTCCGCCGGCTTCGCGGGCTGCTGCTTCGTCGGCGGCTTGACGGGCTGCGGCTTGGCCGGCTTCGCGGCCTGCTGCTGGGGCCTGGGCGCCGGGGCGGGCGCCTCGGCGGCGGCCGGCGCGCCGCCGCGGCTGAGGCCGGCCCTGGCGGAGCAGACCGGCCAGGCACCCGGGCCCTGCTTGGCGAGGACCTTCTCGGCGACCGAGATCTGCTGCTCCCGGCTCGCCTGGTGCGCCTGGCCGGCGTACGCGCCGCCGCCGTACGCCTTCCAGGTCGAGGGGGTGAACTGGAGTCCGCCGTAGAAGCCGTTACCGGTGCTGATGCCCCAGTTGCCGCCGCTCTCGCACCGGGCGACGGCGTCCCAGGCGGAGGTGGGGGCGGCGGAGGCCGAGGTGGCCGTGACGAGGCCGGCCACCGGGAGCGCCGCGACCGCGGCACCCGCCATGACAGCCAGCCGGACCCGGTTGCGCCTGGCGGTGCCGTTGGTGCGGGTGCTGGAGCTGTCGGCGGTGGTGGCAGCGGCGGTCTCGTGACGGGGATCCATGGAATTCCTCTCGACATGCCCCGGGCAGGGCGTGCGGAACCAGACCCCTGCCGGGGCCGGCGGTAGCTCCCTCACTCGATGGGCGACCTCGCACGTGTCCGACGTGCCGGGCCGCCCCGGCCACCCTCCGCTCGCCGACGGCCTGTTCGAGCCGGTCGCGTCGACGCCCACGGCCCTCGTGCCGGTGGTCGGCCGGCGGGCCGTGCATCGGGGGTGAACCCGGGTGGTGCTCGTTGCACCGCCAAAGAAGCTACGGGCGCTGCCCCGGCCGCATCAAGCAATTCTTGTACGCCGCAGGTCAGTTGACTGTTACCGGCGGTATCGATCATGTAACCGGCCGGGAAACGACCGGTTATGCCCGGATTTCCCGCCTCAAACGACCGACTTCCGTGCCCTCGCTCACACCCGGCCGGCCGTGACGCCGCCCACATCATCGACAAATCGCTACCGTGATCTGACGCACCGTCATCGCCGTTACCGGAGTTCCCGATTCCGCGCGGCGCCGAAGTGGCGTACGCCACGCTCGATACGCTCCGTGGTCAATTGATCACCCAGCGCACGGCGCACGATCGGTCCGCGTACACAACGAGGACACGTCGAAGACACCGTCAGGACACGGCGCGCACCCGGCGGACGGGCCGTCACCGGCCCCCGGCCTGCGCCGTCCCGGGCCCCGGCCCCCGCCGTCCGGGCCTCAGCCGGCGCCGTCCAGACCCGCGTCACGGGCCAGCAGGGCCGCCTGCACCCGGTTGTCGCACCCGAGCTTGGCCAGGATCCGGCTCACGTAGGTCTTCACCGTCGCCTCGCTCATGTGGATCCGGGCACCGGCGTCCGCGTTGGACAGCCCCTCCCCGAGCAGCGCCAGGACCTCAAGCTCGCGCGCGGTCAGCACCTCCAGCCGCCGCCGGGCCTGCGCCCCGCGCGCGGCGGCCGGGCCCGCGCTCCCCCCGGCGAGCGAGTCGACGATGTGCCGGGTGGCGGCGGGCGACAGGAACGCGTGACCGGTGGCGGCGGCCCGGACCGCCTGGATCAGCTCACCCGGCGCGGTGTCCTTCAGCAGGAAGCCCGCACCGCCGTCGCTCACGGCCCGCAGCACGTTGTCGCGCTCCCCGAAGGTGGTGAGGATCAGCGCCCGCGCGCCGGGGACGACCCGCGGCAGCTCGGCGAGCGCCGTCAGGCCGTCCATCACCGGCATCTGGATGTCCAGCAGGACGACATCGGCCCGGTGGGCCCGGGCCAGCTCCAGCGCCTGCCGGCCGTCGGCGGCCTCGGCCACCACGTCGATGTCGTCGGCGGAGGAGAGGATCATCCTGATCCCGGCCCGGATGAGCGGCTCGTCGTCGGCGACGAGGACTCGGATCACTGCTGGTCATCCCCTTGTACTGGTCCTTGCGGTGCGGCAGCGGGCCGGCCGGTGCCGCCGGGGATCATCCTCACACCCCCACCCCTCACTGCTTCACCCGGTACTGCTGCTTGTCGACCAGCACACCGTCCTTGAAGCAGAACCGGGCCACCGTCTCGTCGTCCCAGCTGCCGCCGCCCTGGTCGGAGAGGAAGTAGTGGCAGACCGATCCCACCGGCGGGGTCGGGCCGGTGCCCCGGAAGTTCGAGGTGAAGAAGTCGCTGCCCGGCGGCAGCTGCCGCCTCACCTCCTCCTCCGGCGCACCGACCTGGAGGCCGTCGTACACCGCCCGCTTCACCGTGGAGTCCTCGGCGGAGCGGACGAACGAGATGACGCCCCAGACCAGCAGCCCGACGACGGTCAGCAGCACCGCCAGGCCGCCGACCGCGCAGCCGATCGCCGGGCTGCGGCGCTTCGCCGGCGCCGCCCCGACCGGCGGCAGGCCGTCGAGCGCCCAGGCCGGCGCCCCCTCCGCGCCGTGGCCGCCCTCCGTTCCTGGCCCGCCCCGCGCGCCGTCCCCGCGGGCACCGTCGAGCGCGCCCCCGGCGCCCATCGTGCGCTCCGCCCCCTCGTACGGCAGGACCGCCGCCAGCCGGAACCCGGCCTCCGCCGTCGGACCGGCGTGCACCATGCCGCCGACCAGCCGGGCCCGCTCGCGCAGCCCGGTCAGCCCCTGGCCACCGCTCACCACCGCCGTACCACCGGAGCGCGCCCCCACCGGCCCGGGCGCCGCCGGGTGCACCACCTCCACCACCAGCGCGTCCGGCTCGTACCGGAGCGCGACCGTGATCGGCGCGCCGGGGGCGTGCTTGTGAGCGTTGGTGAGCGCTTCCTGAACGGTCCGGTACGCCGCGTGCCCGGTGGACGCGGTGAGCGCGCGGCGTTCGCCGTCGCGCACCAGCGAGACCGCGGTGCCCGCCGCCCGGGAGGAGGCGACGAGCCCCTCGATCCCGTCCACGCCCCCGGTCCCGACCGCGCCGGCCACCCCACCGGCCGGCGGCCCGCCCACCGGCGCACCGGCCCCCGGCCCGGACGGCGCCGCGGCCGACTCGTCGTGCAGCACCCCCACCACCTCGCGCAGCTCGCGCATCGCCGTGACCGCGGCCAGCCGCAGCACCCCGACCGCCTCCCGCTGCCGGTCGGTCAGGCTCCGGTCGACCTCCAGCGCCCCCGTGTGCACCGAGATCAGGGCCAGCTGGTGGCCCAGGCTGTCGTGCATGTCCTGGGCTATCCGGTG
Organism: Kitasatospora sp. NPDC056327; assembly: GCF_042261735.1. Taxonomy (NCBI): domain Bacteria; kingdom Bacillati; phylum Actinomycetota; class Actinomycetes; order Kitasatosporales; family Streptomycetaceae; genus Kitasatospora; species Kitasatospora sp. NPDC056327. The sequence continues at coordinate 21,887 of NZ_JBHJRC010000081.1, forward strand.
CCGCTCGCGCAACCGCGCCTGGTGCGCCACCATCGCGCGCTCGCGCAGCAGCTGCTCGTTGCGCTCGCGCAGCGCGTCCATCAGCGCCCGGCGCTGCGCCCGGTACCTGCCCCAGAGCGCGGGCAGCACCGCGAGCAGCAGATAGCCGGCCAGGGAGAAGCCGACGACCACCTTGACCGGGATCTGCCCCGCGTCCTTCACCACGCCGAGCACCGTCATCAGGAGCCAGCCGGCGACGAACGAGCCGACCAGCACCCCGACCCGGCGCACCCGGGCACCGGCCGACCAGCCGGCGCAGATGATCAGCCCGAGCGGGCCGCCGCCGAAACCGCTGACCGCGGCGGTGAGCACCAGCACGGTCGCGGGCAGCCCGCGGCGCAGCAGGAAGAGGACGGCGACGGCCAGTCCCATCACGATCGCCAGGCCGGAACGGCTGACCGCCTCGATCAGCACGGCGAACGCGGCCAGCAGCAGCGCGCCCGTGGCCTCGCGGGCCACCAGCCCCGCCCGCCAGGGCCCGGGCAGCGCCGTTCGTACCGCCTTCGACCAGGCCTTCGCCATCACGTTCACCCGTCGAGGCTAACGAATCGGTCCCCGTCGGCACCGTCGCCGTTCGTCGCTGCCGGGACCGACGAAAGTCGTTCCCGGCCCGCCGGACTCCCCTCCAACGCGGCACGCGCGGCGGCTCCTCCGGTGTCCCCTCCTCTCCGGCGTGCGCGGCCGCTCCTCCTGCGGCCCGCCCGGCGGCCCGGGTCACCGGTACACGGTGACCATCAGCGCGACGTCGTCCACCCGGTGCGTCGAGCCGACCTCGTGCAGCACCCGCTCGGCCAGTCCGTCCGGCCCCTCAGCCTCGACCAGCCGCCCGGCCTCCGGCCCCGCCAGCGCCGCGACCAGCCGGTCCACGCCCTCGTCGATCGCCACCGCCGGGTCCTCGACCAGGCCGTCCGTGTACAGCGCGAGCACCGACCCCGGCTCCAGCCGCAGCACGGTGACCGGGAACGCGGCCCCGGGCGTCACCCCGAGCAGCGGCCCGCCCGCCACGTACAGCGCCTCGGCCCGGCCGTCCGGGTACCGCAGCACCGGTGGGAGGTGGCCGGCCCGGGCGACCAGGGCGGTGTCCTCCCCGGGGGTGAGCCGGACCAGGCAGCAGCTGGCGAGCAGCCCGGGATCGAGGTCGAGCAGCAGCTGGTTGGTGCGGGCGAGCACCTCGTCCGGCGGCTCGCCGCCGGTGGCGAAGGCCCGGACGGCGCTGCGCAGCTGGCCCATGGTGGCGGCCGCGCCGACGCTGTGGCCCTCGACGTCGCCGATGACCAGGCAGAGGTCCCGGCCGGTGACGACGGCGTCGTACCAGTCGCCGCCGATCTCCATGCCCTGGGTGCCGGGCAGGTAGCGGGCGGCGATCCGGATCCCGTCCACGGTCGGCAGCCGGTGCGGGAGCAGCGCCTGCTGGAGGCCGCGGGCCAGGGTGAACTCGGCGTCGTAGAGCCGGGCGCGCTCCAGGGCCTGGGCGATGAAGCCGGCCAGCGCGGTGAGCAGGCCGCGCTCCTCCCCGGTGAACACCCGCGGCCGATCGAAGCCGAGGATGAAGCTGCCGACCGGGTGGCCGGAGGCGATCAGCGGCAGGAACGCCCAGGCCCCCATGTCGTCCAGGGCCAGGCCGGGGTAGGCCGCCGCGAGCTGCTCGACGGACTCGAAGAAGATCGGGGTCCCGGTGCTGAGCGTCTCGGCACCGGGCACCCGGGCGCCGACCGGGATGCCCTCGAAGCGGTCGAGGAAACCGTCGGGGTATCCGCTCTGGGACACCAGGTTCAGCCGCTTCTCCCGCACCGCGTAGATGGCGAGCTCCTGGCCGCCGATCGCCGGGAGGATCTCGTCGGCCACCGCCCGGCACACCTCGCGCACGGTGACCGCCTCGCTCAGCGCACTGGCCAGCTGGAGCAGGTGGTACATCGCTCCGAGGCCGGTCCACTCGCCCGGCGGGCCGGGTTCGGCGGGCGGTGCCGGGAGGCCGGGCGGCGGCTCGGCGGCGACCACCCGGCCGGTGACGCCGTGCGCGTCGGGATAGAGGGAGAACGCCAGCCAGTGGCCGGGCGGCCGCTGGGCGAGGAAGGCGGTGGGCTGCTGGGAGAGCAGCGCGGCCCGGTAGCGGTTCTCGTACACCGGGTCGGAGAGCCAGGACAGCACCTGCCAGGGGTGGTGGCCGACCAGGTCCTCGCGCCGGGTCTGGAGCAGCAGCTCGACGCTGTGGTTGGCGTAGGTGATCCGGCCGTCCGGGTCGAGCGAGAAGACGCCCTCGCGCAGGCGTTCCACCGCGGCGGCCGCGGCGGTGCCGGTCCGGGTGTCGAGCACGGCGCCGACCAGCCGGCCGCGGGAGTCCGGTCCGCCGTCCCACGGCGTCCGGGCCCAGAGTTCCACGGGATAGGGGTGGCCGTCGCGGTCCAGCACCCGCAGCCGGGCGGCGAGCACCCGGCCCCGCTCCAGGGCGCCGCGCACGGCGGCCCGGAACTCGGCGAGGTCGCCGGGCGCGATCCGGGCGGCCAGGGTCTCGGCCCGGCCGTCGAAGTCACCGGGCGCGAGGCCGAAGATCTCGCAGAACTGGTCGTCGGCGGCCACCCGGCCGGCCGACACGTTCCAGTCGAACAGCCCGACCCGCGTGGTCGGCGCGGACGGCGGCGTCAGCTCCACCACCGTGGTGTCGCCGTTCGGCTCCACCGGGTGGCCGGCCGCCGCCAGCGCGGCCAGCCCGGTGGCCAGCCGCCCGGCCACCGCCCGCACGTGCCGGCGCCCGCCCTCGGGCACGCCGTCGTCGGAGACCGGCCAGAGCACGCCGAGCACCCCGTAGGTCTCGCCGCCCGAGCGGACCGGGACGCAGGCGGAGGCGAACTCGTACGGCAGGCCGACGGCCATCTGCGGGAACCGGCGCATCATGTCCTCGGTGTCCGCGAGCAGCACCGTGCGGCCGGTGCGGTAGCTGACCGCGACCGGCAGCGGCCCGGCGGCGGCGATCCGGCGGAACGGGCCGAGGATCGACACCGGTACCCCCGCGACCGCGCACAGCACCAGCGAGCGGCCGTCGCGGGAACGCAGGTGGAGGGTCGCGCCGTGCGCGTCCGTGCCGCTCAGCACCGTGCGCACGGCCGAGCTCAGCAGGTCCTCCCGGGCCCGCGCCCCGTCCTCCGGCTCCGGGGCAGCGTCCTCCCCGGGGCGGTGCGGGCCGGGTCGCACCACCCGGGCACCGCCGCCGCTCGGTCGCGGACCGGGCGGGTCCGCCGGCACACCCTGGCGCATCCTCTCTTGCTACGCCGGGCCCCAGGGGCTGTCAAGGCGAACCCCACCCGCCCCGGGGTGCCCACCGGCCGCGGCTGCGTCACCATCGTGCCCATGACGCCCCGCGCTCCCGGCCCCGTCACCGGCGCCGCCACCGGTCCGACCCGGGTGGTCAACCTGAAGGGCCACCGCGACGACCCCGGCTACGCCGACGTGGTCTACGTCGGCCGGGCGATGCACCGGGGCGGCTGGCACCTCGCCGAGTCCCCGCTGCACTGCCCCTACCGGCCGGGCCCCGGGCTCCCGCGTGCGGAGATGCTGGTCAAGTACCGCGCCCACCTCCTGGAGCACCCCGAACTGCTGGCCCTGGTCCCCGCCCTCCGAGGCCGGCGCCTCGGCTGCTGGTGCGCCCCGCTGCCCTGTCACGCCGACGTCCTGGCCGACCTCGCCGACAACGGCTGACCCCCGGCGTCCGCCCCGTCCCACCAGGACCGGACCCCACCAGCGCGGCCCTCCGGGCCCCGGCCGGCGGACCCCCGCCGATCGGCGGGCGCTCCCGGCGGCTTGGGTATTCTCCCTGGACAGCGCAGCGCAACGGCTGCCCCGGGGGAGACGAGTACCGACGTATGGGGTCCACACCGGCCGATCGTCCGGCGGGCGAGGCGTCCTGGCAGTGGGACGGGGAGGACGGGCCCGGTGCCGCCGCGCCGGGTGACGTGGTGAGCGGGGGCGGGGACGACGACGGTCCGCGGCCGACCCGGCGCCGGCTGCTGCTCGGCGCCGGGGCGCTGGCGGCGGGCGCCGCCGTCTGGGGGGTGTCGCGGGCGCTGGGCGGCCCGGAGCCGTCGCCGCCGAAGCCGCGGCCGCTGCCCACCCGGGTGTCCGGGCCGGAGCCGGCGTGGGTCTACCGCGGGCCCGAGCCGATGACGCCGGCCCGCCTGGCCGGCAACCGGCTGTTCAGGCCCGCCTACCCCTCGCGCGGCGGCCTGCGCCTGCTCGACCCCGGGACGGGCGAGGTCACCGTGACCGTCGAGCGACCGCTCACCAAGGGGCAGCCGGACGACACCCCGCTCCACGTCGGCTCGGACCGTCTCTTCGGCACCTCGCCGGGACACGTCGACGCCCGCACCCTGATCGGCCCGGCCGCCGACTGGAGCCAGCCGCTGGCCCCCGAACTCGGCGAGCGGATCACCCTGTACGGCTGCGACAACCGGCTGGTGTACGGCCGGGCGGACCGCACGGCGGGCGGGCCCGGCGGGACCCTGTTCGCCATGGACGCCGTCCTCCACACCGTGCCCTGGTCCCGCCCCACCGCCGAGCGCGGCGAGCAGCGGGTGACCGTGCTCGACACCGTGCTCGGCCGCCTCCTCACCTGGGACGTCGAGTCCACGGCCGGTGTCTCGCTGCTGGACGGCGCCACCGGCCGGCGGCTCTGGACGACCGAGGCCACGGCCCCCGCCTGGGCGGCCGTCGACCAGCGGCACGTCTACCTCCCGCACTCCTCGGGCGGCGTCCAGGCCCTGCGGGCCGAGGACGGCACGCCGCGCTGGTCCGTGCGCCCCGGCGGCGACGAGGGGTGGCGCGCGCTGCCCCCGGTCAGCGACGACTTCCGGGTCTACGTGCTGCGCGACAACGGGCTGGTCACCGCACACGAGGCGGACGGCGGCGAGCAGCTGTGGCAGCGGCAGCTGCCGTTCCGGCTCGACCGGCGCTGCCGCCCGGTGCTGACCAGCACCAGCCTGATCGTGCCCGGCCCGGCCGACGCGGGCGTGCGCTTCGTCGAGTCGGCGACCGGCAAGGAGTTCACCGCCTTCATGGACTCCGGCCCCGGTGTCGACGTCTGGTCGGTGTTCAGCGACGGCGCCCGGCTGTTCGCCGGGCACGACTCCACCCTCTACTGCCTGGGCGACCTGCCCGTCCCCTGAACGGCCGCCCCCTTCGACGACGAGCGGCTGCCGACCCGGCGGTCCGCCTCCCCCACCCCACGGGCAGGATGATGCCGTGCCGATTCGCCCGATCTCGCCGGACCGTCTCGTCGAGCTGCTCGCCGACCGGATCACCGCGCTGCCCGGGGCCCGCGCCGGCGACCGGTGGGTCCGGGTGGCCGTGGACGGCGCCGCGGCCGCCCGGCCCGGGGAGCTGGCGGACGCCCTGGTCGAGCCGCTGCGGCTGCGCGGCCGTCCGGCGCTGCGGGTCGCGGCGGCCGGCTTCCTGCGGCCGGCCTCGGTCCGGCTGGAGTACGGCAAGCGGGACGCGGACGCCTTCCACGACCTCTGGCTCGACGACCGCGCACTGGCCCGCGAGGTGCTGGACCCGCTGGAGCCGGGCGGCACCGGCCGGGTGCTGCCGTCGCTGTGGGACCCGGTGACCGACCGCGCGACCCGGGCGCCGTACACGGCACTGGCGCCGGGTGGGGTGCTGCTGCTGGACGGCGCGCTGCTGCTCGGCCGGTGGCTTCCGCTGGAGCTGACCGTCCACCTGGCGCTGTCGCCGGCGGCACTGGCCCGGCGCACCGCGACCGGGGAGGAGTGGACGCTGCCCGCGTTCGCCCGCTACGAGTCGGAGACCGTGCCCGCCGAGGCGGCCGACGTCACCGTCCGCTACGACGACCCGCGTCACCCGGCGCTGGTCGAGCGCGGCTGAGGCCCGGCCCGGCCCGGTGGGCCGGCCGCCGGGATCTCAGCGGCTCCGCCGCCCGGACGCGCCGGGGAAGGGACCGGGCCGGGCCTCCGGGGCCGGTCCGCGCTGGCAGAACGGGCACCAGTACGCCGGCCGCTCCCGCGGCGGGGTGCCGTGGACCGCCGTCAGTACCAGGGTTCCGCAGCGCGCGCAGGGCCGCCCGGCCCTGCCGTAGACCCACTGCTGGTGGCCGCGCCGGGTGTCACCCGTGGTGATGTGCCCCGGGCGCAGCCGGTTGGCGTCGAGGAGCCGGTGGGCGCGGACGACCAGACGGTCGGGGCCGCTCAGTTCGCCGACCGGGGTCCAGGGGGTGACCCCGGCCAGGAAGCAGAGCTCGTTGGCGTAGATGTTGCCGATGCCGGCCAGGTTGCGCTGGTCGAGCAGCGCCTCGGCGAGCGGCCGTGCGGGGTGGGCGAGCAGGCGGTGGACGGCCTCGGCCGGGTCCCAGTCGGGCCCCAGCAGGTCCGGTCCGAGGTGGCCGACGGCCTGCTGCTCGTCGGCGGTGCGCAGCAGTTCGACGACGGGCAGCCGGTAGCCGACGGCGGTGCCCCGCCCGGTGCCGAGGACGGCCCGGATCTGCCAGTGCGGCGCGCCGGTCCAGCGTTCGCCGGGGCGGAAGACCGCCCAGCGGCCGTCCATCCGCAGGTGGGTGTGGAGGGTGAGGCCGCCGTCCAGCCGGGTGAGCAGGTGCTTGCCGCGCGGGACCACCTCCAGGACCCGGCGTCCGGAGAGGTCCGCGGTGGCGTGGGCGGGCACGCGCAGTTCGGCGGCGGTCAGCACCTGCCCGGCGAGGGTCTCGTGCAGACGGGCCGCCACGCGGTGGACGGAGTCGCCTTCCGGCATGCCTCCATCCTCCCTCCGCGCGGCGGCCCGCCAAACCGGCCCGGTGCCGGGCGGTGTCCTACGCGTCGCCGCCCGTGCCCCCGGCCACGCCGTGGCGGACGACGACGACCGGGCAGGGCGCGTGCTCGGTGAGGTGGCGGCTGACCGAGCCGAGCAGCGCGCCGGAGAATCCGCCGAGGCCGCGGCTGCCGACCACGGCGAGGGCCGCGCCGTCGGCCGCCTCCAGCAGGGCCGCGGCGGCGTTGCCGGGGATCACCGACTCGGTGATCCGCACGTCGGACCCGGCGCCGACGACCCGGGCGACGGTGTCGGCGAGGGTCTTGCCGGCCAGTTCCTCGGGGTTGAACTCGGGGGCGGGCACGCTGGCACCGGCCCATCCGTAGAACGCCGGGTACTCCCAGGCGGCGACGGCGTGGACGCTGCCGCCGACCAGCCTGGCGTAGTCGACCGCCCAGCGCAGCGCCTGTTCCGAGGCGGGCGAGCCGTCCACACCGACGACGATCCTGGGGTTCGCGCTGTTGACCATGCCGCTGCTCCTTGCTCGACGTGCTCCTGCCCTCCAAACATAGATCAACAGGGGCGTCGAGCCGCTAATTGCCACGCCGAACGGTTCGTGCGCCTCTGAAACCGCTACCGGCGGGTGCGC
>NZ_JBHJRC010000082.1:0-29280 GCF_042261735.1 Kitasatospora sp. NPDC056327
CCGCGGACCGGGTCCGCGGCGGGCCGCCCGGGGCGCTGCGTCCGGGAGCGGTGCGTCCGGGAGCGGTGCGTCCGGTCAGCCGCGGTCGCCGTCCCCGCCGCCGTCCCGGCCGCTGCTCGCCCCGTCGCCCTGGCCGCCCTGGCCGGTGTCCTGGCCGCCGGGCTCGCCGTGCTCCGCCATCGCCTTGGTCCGGGCCGCGAACCCGGCCTCCTGCATCGCCGCGCGGTTGGCCGCCGCCCACGTGTTGGAGGCCCGCAGCCGCTCGGTCGTCCCCCGGAAGCGGGGCACCACGAAGCGCGCGAACAGGTCGACGCTCCGCAGCTGGGCCTCCCGCCGCGCCCAGTCCTGGCAGGAGATGAGCAGGGTGCCGAAGCCCCCGGTGACCTCCTGGAGCTTGGTGATCGCGCCGACGACGTGCTCGACGTCGCCGGCGATGATGCCGTTGGCCGCCACGGTGGCCTCGAAGGCCTTGGCGCCGCTCAGCGGGTTGCGGGACATCGGGATGCCGAAGGTGTCGATCCACAGCTCGTTGCGCTGGCGCAGCCACCCCTCCCGGATGTCCTCCAGCGCCTCCTCGGAGGTCGGCGCCACGTGGACGGGGACGACCAGCCGCCAGTCGTCCCGGGAGACCCGGCGGCCGGCCTCGGCGGCGGCCTCCTCGTGGTGGCGCCACTGGTCCGCCAGGCGTTCGATGCCGAGGCTGTGGCCGGCCCGCACCACGCCCCACGGCGGGGCGGCGTGGGACAGCACGCTGATGCCCAGCCGGCCGGCCAGCCGGACGCCGAACGGGGTGGCGGCGCTGGCGACGGTGACCTCGGGGCCGCCCGGGGTGAACGGGTCGAGCTGGAGCCGGGCGTCGACGAGGCGGAACCAGCCCTCGTCGCGGGTGACCGTCTCGCCGGCGAGCAGTGCGACGACCGTCTCCATCGCCTGGGCGGTGCGCTCGCGGGTGTCCTCCGGGGCGATCCCGAACATGTGCATGTCCGAGATCACCGAGCCGGCGCCGCCGCCCAGGATGAAGCGGCCCCGGGTCATGTGGTCGAGCTGGACGGCCCGGTCGGCGACCAGGAAGGGGTGGTGGTAGGGCAGTGCGGTGACGCCGGTCGCGAACTTGATCCGCCGGGTGCGCTCGGCCGCCGCCGCGATGAAGAGCTCCGGTGCGGGGATGGTGCCCCAGCCCGCCGAGTGGTGCTCGCCGATCCACAGTTCCTCGTAGTTCAGCGTGTCGACGACCTGGGCGAATTCGAGGTCGCGCTGGTAGAGGAGGGTCGGGTCCTCACCGATCGGGTGCAGGGGGGAGATGAAACAGCCGAAGCGCATGGTGGTCCTCTGACTCGGTTGGGTGGTGACGGGCGCACGGCCCCCGGGAGCGGTCACAGCGCGCGGGCGATGGCCGCGCGCTGGATCTGGTTGGTGCCCTCGATGATCTGCAGGAGCTTCGCCTCGCGCATCCACCGCTCCACGGGGTGGTCCTGGACGTAGCCGTGCCCGCCGAGCACCTGGACGGCGTCGGTGGTGACCCGCATCGCGGTGTCGGTCGCGAACAGCTTGGCCTGGGCGGCCTGGGTCGCGAACGGCCGTCCGGCGTCCCTGATCCGGGCCGCCTCCAGGAGCAGCGCGCGGGCCGCCGCGACCTGGGTGGCCATGTCGGCGAGCAGGAAGCCGACGCCCTGGAAGGTGATGACGGGCGCGCCGAACTGGACCCGGCCCTTGGCGTACTCGGTGGCGTAGTCCAGGGCCGCCTGGGCGAGGCCGACCGCGCACGCCGCGATGCCGAGCCGCCCGTGGTCGAACACCGAGGCCGCCACCAGCATGCCCCGGTTCTCCCGGCCGAGGCGCATGGACTCCGGCACCCGGACGTCCTGGAGGACGACCTGGGCGGTCGGCAGCGTGGCGACCGCCATCTTGTGCTCGGGGCGCTGGGGCAGCACCCCCGGGGTCCGCGCGTCGACCATCAGGCAGGTCAGCCCGCCGAGGCCGGCGCCACCGGTGCGGCAGTACACGTTGTAGAGGCCGGCCACGCCGCCGTGGCTGACCCAGGACTTGGTGCCGGAGAGCAGGTAGCCGTCCCCGGTGCGGACGGCGGTGGTGCGGATGCCCTCCAGGTCCGAGCCGGCGTCGGCCTCGGAGAGGGCGTTCGCGCCGAGCACCTCGCCGGTGAGCAGCCCGGGGAGCAGGCGGTCCCGCTGGCCGTCGTCGCCGAACCGGGCCAGGCCGTGCGCGGCCAGCACCTGGAGGTGGACGGACTCGGCCACCGCGAACCAGCGCCGGGCGAGGCACTCCAGCACCTGGAGGTAGACGGTGTAGGGCTGGTCGCCACCGCCCCAGCGCTCCGGGAACGGCAGCCCGAGCAGGCCGGCCCGGCCGAGCAGTTCGACCGTCTCCCGGGGGAAGCGGCCGCTGCGTTCCTCCGCGGCGGCGCGCGGGGCGAGTTCCTTGTCCGCAATCTCCTCGGCCAGCGCGAACAGGTCGCGCTGGGTGTCGTCGGCGAAGTGGCGTTCGACCTTCACCACCGCGCCGCCTCGGGGAAGGCCCGGACGACGGCGCGCACCGAGTGCTCCCAGTAGGAGCGGACCGCGAGGTCGCCGTAGATGAACTCGCGCTTGGCCTCGACGTCGGCGGCCGAGGAGCTGTGGTAGCCGCCCGGTGCGGACTCCGCCAGGAGCTGCAGCCGGCAGGCCCGTTCGAGCAGGTGGGCGAGGACGACGGCGTGCTTGAGCGACTTCCCGACGATCAGCCCGCCGTGGTTGCGCAGCAGGAGGGCCGGATCCGGTCCGAGGGCGGCGGCGACCGCGCGGCCGGTGGCGATGTCCAGGATCGTGTTGCTGGTGACGGTGAAGCGGGACAACCGGTGCTCGAAGCAGGCGCCGTCGTGGGACACCGGGCGCATCACCAGATCGGTGGCGCCGAAGACCAGGGTGTACGGCGCGTGGCTGTGGACGACGGCGTTGACGTCGGGCCGGGCCTCGTACACGGCCTGGTGCAGGGCGAGTTCGGGCGGGGCGAGGCGGTGGGCGGGTGCGTCGGGGTCGACCTCGGCGGGCACCACGTCCTCGGGCAAGCACTCGTCGAAGCCGGTGAGCGCGCCCTTGATCTGGAAGGAGCGGCTGCCGGGCAGCCGGGCCGACACCTGTCCCTGGTTGAAGTCGTCGTGCCCGCCGAGCGAGAGCGAGCGGGCGGCGACCGCGAGCCGGCCGCGCAGGTGGCGCTCGGCCGGGGTCCGTTGCGGCGGTGGGTGCGCCCCGGCCGCCGCGGCCGGGCGGACGTCGGTGGTCTCATCCGTAGGGGTCGACATGCCTGCTCCTTCGGGCTGCGTCGTCGTAGACGTCGTCCATCGACCACAGGCCGGGCCGGGCCCGGGCGAGCCAGCGCACCGCGAGCAGGGCGCCCGCGGCGGCGGCGGCCAGCGATCTGACGTCGTGGTGGATCGTCAGGGTCTGGTGGTCGAAGGTGAGTCGGAAGGTGTGTTCGCTGACCGGCAGGCCGGAGCGCAGCGACGCGAGCTCGGCCGGCGGTTCGCCGGTCCGGTCGGTCCACAGCTCGGCCAGGGCCAGGGCGGAGGCGCTGGGGCTGTCCCGTTTCGCCGTGGTGTGCCGTTCGTGCACCGCGGCCTCGGGCCGGTCGGTGTGCCCGGCCAGGGTGTGGGCGAGCAGCGCGACGGTCCGGCGCTGGAGCCAGTGGCCGAGGGTGAGGTTGGCGGCGCGCAGCACGGGGCGTTCGGCCGCCAGGTCCCGCAGCGCGTCGAGGTGGCCCGGGGTCAGCCCGGAGGCGCAGCTGAGCAGTGGCAGGCCGGCCGCGCGGCACTGGGCGACGGTGTGTCCGGTCGCGGCGGCGGGGGCGGCGTCCACGACGAGGTCGGCGCCCTCCCGGAGCGGCAGGTCGCCGCCGGGGCCCGCCGCCAGCACGTGGTGGCCGTCGTCGCGGCAGGCCCGGGCGACGGCCGTGCCGAGTCTGCCGCGGGCGCCGACCAGGGCGACCCGGAGGGCGTCACCCGGCATGGGCGCCCACTCCCTGGCCCTCCATGTACTGCACGAGGCCACCGACGGTGCCCAGGGTGCCCGCGGCCTCCTCCAGGTCGATGTAGACGCCGTACTCGTTCTCCAGCGAGTCGATCAGCCGCAGGAAGGAGAGCGAGGACATGCCGAGTTCGGCGAAGGTGGAGCCGCCTGCGCGGACGGCGTCGAGCGGGAGTCCGCCGTCGGAGGCGGTCACCGCGAGGTCGGCGACGCGGTCGTGCAGGGAACCGGCCTGCGGGGCCTGACTGGTCATGACACTCCGTTTCATGGGGACGGTCCGGTGGGACCGCGGGGCGGCCGGCGGGGTGTCCGCCGGCCGGGACGCCGCCGGGCTCAGTTCTCCAGCAGCGCGCGGGCCGCGGCCAGCCGGGGCTTGCCGATGCTGGACGCGGGGATCCGGTCCACGACGGCGAGGCGTTCGGGCACCTTGTACGGGGCGAGCAGGCCGCGGCAGTGGGCGCGCACGGTGTCGGTGGCGAGGCCGGCGGGCGCCGCGACGAGGGCGCCGAGCGCCTTGTCGCCGTCGGACCTGGTGACCTCCAGGACGAGGGCGTCGGTCACCCCGGGCACGGTGCGAAGGACGTCCGCGACCTCGGTGGGGTCGACCTTGCGGCCGCCGACGTTGATGTGCTTGCCGGAGCGGCCGGCCAGGTGGAGCAGGCCGTCCGCCAGGTAGCCCTCGTCCCCGGTCAGGTAGAACCCGTCGGCGTCGAGCCGCTGTTCGAGCAGACCGGGGGCGTTGAGGTAGCGGGAGCCCATGGAGGCGGAGCGGACGGCGATCACGGCGGGCTCCCCGGCCCGGGCTCCGGGCGGGATCCGGAACTCGACGCCGGGCAGGGGCGCGCCGAGGCCGCGGGCCGGGGCGGGGGCCCGGTCGAAGGTGAGCGGGCCGGTCTCGGCGATGCCGTAGTAGTTGGCGACGGCGAGTCCGTAGCGCTCCTCCAGGGCGCGGGCGTCGTCCGGTGGCAGCGGGGCGCCCGAGGAGATCGCCACCCGGATCCCGGCGAGTTCCGGGGCGGGGGCGGTGCGCCGCAGCAGTGAGGCGTAGAGCGCCGGGAACCCGGTGAGCCGGGTGGGCGCGGTCTGCCGCACGTAGCGCAGGACGTGGCCGGCCGTGGGCAGCCCGCCGGCCAGGTGGAGGACGGAGCCGGCCAGCAGGCCGGGGACGAGCGAGGTGTTGAAGGCCAGGCCGTTGGCGAGGCCGGCGAAGCAGAGGATGCGGTCCTCCGGCCCCAGGCCGGTGCCGGTGATCCAGCCGGTGGCGGCCCCGGTCACCGCGGTGCCGGCGAACTCCACGCAGCCGGGGTAGCCGGTGCTGCCGGTGGTGTACCGGCACAGCTCGGTGGTCGCCAGCAGGTCCGGGCGTTCGCGTTCCCCGGTGGCCTCGCTCAGTTCCAGGGGTCCGGTCAGCGGGCGGAGGGGACGGGCCGATCCCGCCGGCAGCGGCCGGTCGTGGATCAGGAGGTCGATGCCGCAGCTGCGGACGGCGGCGGCGATCTCCGTCTCGCCCCACTGCGGGTCGAAGAGGAACGGCACCGCGCCCGCGCCGAGCACGGCCAGCAGGGCGACCGGGTAGTGCGCGGTGTTGCCGGCCGTCAGCGCGACCCGCGCGCGGTCCGGGCCCGGCCGGTCGGCGAGGCCGAGAAGCCCCCGCAACTCCTCGGCCCGGTCGAGGAGTTCACCGAAACTGAGGGTCCCCTCCGGATCGCTGACGGCGGGCCGGTCGCGGTGGCTGTGCAGAGAGGCGCGCAGGCGCTCCCACAGCAGGCCGGTCATCCTTCCCCCTGGGCGTAGGCGATCTCGGCGCGGTCGAGCTTGCGGTCGTCGTCGCGGTCGCTGCCGAGGGCGACGATGTAGAGCAGTTCACGGGTGTCGTCCAGGCCCGCGGCGGCCAGCCAGCGGGCCGCGTCGAACCCGCCGACGCCGGTGACGCCGATCGCGTTGCGCGCGGCACCGAGGTAGAGCAGGTGGGCGGCGGCCGCGGAGCGGAAGATCGCCTCGCGCAGCGGGGCGGGGCCGGTGCCGAGGGTGCCGGCCCGGTCGGCGTGCAGGAGGACGAAGGAGTCCGCGCCCGCCAGGTGGCTCTGGCCCATGCAGGCGCGGGCGATGTCCTCGGTGCCGGTGACGAAGGCGGTGCCGACGAAGCGCAGCGCGTCGCCGTGCCCGGGTCCCCGGTCGGGGAAGCGGCCGGGCGGGGTCAGCACGGTGACGCCGAATCCGCTGCCGGTGAGGTCGCAGGGCAGTTCGGTGGCCAGCGCGCCGACGGCGTCCAGCAGGACGGCGGGGTCGAGCGCCTGGCGGCCGAAGCGCTTGGAGGAGCGCCGCACCCGGGAGAGTCCGGTCCACTCGCCGGGCCGGATCCCCTCCGGCGCCAGGAGCGGCGGGACGGCGTCGACGACGGTGCGCGCCACCACCGGGGCCCGGTCCCGGCCGGCCGCGAGCAGGCCGGGGATGCCGGCCCAGCAGACCGCTTCGAGCCGGCCGGTGCTCTCCATCGGTGCCGGGTGCTCCTGGTGGAGGTAGCCCCAGCCGGCCGGGGCGGGCACGGCCGCGTCCCGCTCCGGAACCTCCAGCTCCAGCACGGAGTGGATCCCGCGGTACGGCAGGTGGTCGGCGAGCGCCTCGGCGAGCCGCCGGCGGGGCACCGCGAGGCGCAGCCGGGCGGCGCCGTGGTCGAGCGCGGTCCCGAGCAGGTTGGTCGCCGCGTGCCCGGCGTCGATCTGCGCGTAGAGGTAGCCGCGGGGGCCGTACTTGCGGATCGACAGCCAGGGCCGGACGGCGAGCAGGACGAGGACGGACCGGTCGTCGTCGGTGGTCCCGGCGAGGACCTCGTCCAGCGGCGGGCCGCCGGCGGTGCGCACGCAGAGCCGGCGGTCGAGGTCGAGCCGGTAGAGGACGGCGGGGCCCGGAGCGGAGCGGTCCAGGACCAGGACGTCGTAGGGGAAGATCGCCCCCGCGGAGGGGACCGAGCGGATCCCGCCGGGCCCCCTGGAGAGGATGCCGTCGTCGACGACGCCCAGGGCCCGGGCGAGGCCCGGTCCGGGGGCGGTGTCCTCGGCGAGCACGGGGCGCGCCGAGATGGTGGTCAGTTCGGCCCAGATCCGGGCGAGTTCGGTGTCGTCGGCGACGCCCGCGGGGGTGTCGGTCAGGTGGACGGGTTCACGGGTGTGCAAGGTACCTGCCTTCCTAGGAGTAGGCGCCGGCCTGCAGCGTGTACAGCTCCGCGTAGAGCCCCGGGCGGGCCATGAGGTCCTGGTGGGTGCCCCACTCGCGGATCCGCCCGTCCTCCAGGACGACGATCCGTTCGGCGCGGCTCACGGTGGAGAACCTGTGGGTGACCAGGACGGTGACGGAGCCGTGGGCCAGCGCGCGGGTGCGGGCGGTGGCCCCGTAGCCGTCGAACAGGAGGTGCTCGGCCTCGGCGTCGAGGGCCGAGGCGGGCTCGTCGAGGACGAGCAGCAGGGGGGCCGGGCGCAGCAGGGTGCGGGCCAGGCCCAGCTTCTGCCACTGGCCGCCGGAGAGTTCGGCGCCGTCCCCGTAGCCCTTGCCGAGCAGGTGGTCGACGCCCTGCGGGAGGGCGTCGGCGATGCTCCGGGCGTCGGCCCGGTGCAGGGCGTCGGCGAGGGCGGCGTCGTCCTCGCCGGGCGGGGTGCCGGGGCGCAGGTCGCCGAGGCCGACGGTCCGGCGCAGCGGCAGTTCGTAGCGGGCGAAGTCCTGGAGGAGGGCGGCGACGCGGGTCCGCCAGGCCGCGGCGTCGAGGTCGGCGAGGTCGGTGCCGTCGACCAGGATCCGGCCCCGGGTGGGGCGGTAGAGGCCGCAGAGCAGTTTGACCATGGTGCTCTTGCCCGCGCCGTTCTCGCCGACCAGGGCGACGGTGGCGCCGGCCGGGAGTTCGAGGTCGATGTCGTCCAGGACGGGCTCGGCCGCGCCGGGGTAGGTGAAGGAGACGTGCTCGAAGCGGATGCCGCCCTCCAGCCGGGCGGGGACGGACCGGGCGGGCCGGGTCGGGGGGCCGGCCGGGGCCCGGGGTGCGGCGGCGGGTACGGCGGGTGCGTCGGGCTCCCCCGGTGCGGCGGCGGGCGGTTCGGCGGCCAGCCCGGCCAGCCGGCGCACGGTGCGCCCGGCGCCCTGGAGGGTCCCGAACAGCGCCAGGAACGCCGCCGTCTGGGTGCTGATCTGCACCGTCAGGGTGATCACCAGGATGACGTCACCGAGCCCGATCCGCCCGTCCAGGGCCGCACCGACGGTGATCAGCAGCGCGGCGGCGTAGGCGGCCGCGAACAGCAGCTGGCCGACGGCGCGCAGCCCGGCGGCGCCCCACTGGGCACGGTTGAGCACCCTGCTCGCCGCCCGCCAGGACTCGGCCTGCCGGCGGCGGAGTTCGGGACCGGCGCCGGAGAGCCGGATCTCCCCGGCCGGGCCGGGGGCGGTGGCGAGCCGGAGCAGGTCGCGGGTGCGGCGCGAGTGCGCGGCGCTGCGCCGCTTGGCTCCCTCCACGAGTTCCTGGGCCCGGTGTCCGGCCAGCACCGGCGGCACCGCGAGCAGCGGCAGCAGGGCCAGCACGGGCTCCACCCGGGCCAGGAGCGCCATGGTGAGCACGGTCTGCAGGCCGATGGCGACCAGTTGGAGGACCGCCTCCAGGGCGGCCCGGGTCTTGACCACGTCCTCCCGGACCAGGTGCAGGGTGTCGGCGAACTCCGGGCCGGCCACGCGTTCCAGGGTGTCCGGGCCGGCCGCGGCGTCCAGCAGCCGGCTCTGGAGCTCGATCTCCTCCAGCTCGCCGAGCTCGAAGTAGTGCAGGTGGGCGAAGTGGCCGAGCATCAGCTCGGCGACCAGCAGCAGCGCTGCGGCCAGCGCGAAGCCCGCGGCCGGTCCGCCGTCGCCCGCGAGCACGGCCTCCGTGAGGTGCTTGAGCGCGATCGCGAGGGCGGGGGTCGCCAGGCAGCCGAGCAGCAGGAGTCCCAGACCGAGGACGAGCCGGCGGCGGTCGATGCGCCAGGAGAGCCGGGTGAAGTGGACGACGGCGAGCGACAGGTCCTTCATCGCAGGGCTCCCGGGCGGTCGGTGGCGACCCCGTCAGGGGACGCCTCGAAGCGGTCGGCCTGGAGGCGGAACAGCTCCGCGTAGCGGCCGCCGGTCCGCAGCAGGCTCTCGTGGTCGCCGCTCTCGATCACGGCGCCGTTCTCGACGACCACGATGTGGTCGGCGCGCCGGACGGTGGAGAAGCGGTGCGAGATCACCACGCTGGTGGTCCCCCGGGTGAGTTCGAGGAAGCGGTCGTAGAAGGCCACCTCGGCGCGGATGTCGAGCTGGGCGGTCGGCTCGTCGAGGACCAGCACCTCCGCCCCGGCGTCGACCGCGTACAGGGCCCGGGCGAGGGCGACCCGCTGCCACTGGCCGCCGCTGAGGTCCCGGCCGCCCTCGTGGGCGGCGGAGAGCACGGTGTCGAGGCCCACGGTGTCCAGCACCTCCCGGGCGCCCGCCCGTTCCAGGGCGGAGGTGATCGCGACCGGGTCGGCCGGGCGGTGGGCCGCGCCGATCGCGACGTTCTGCGCGAGCGTCAGCTCGTAGCGGTTGAAGTCCTGGAAGACGACGGCCAGCCGGCGCCGCCACTCGGCCGGTTCGAGGTCGGTCAGCGGCACGCCGTCGACCTCGATCCGCCCGCCGTCCGGCTCGTGGACCCGGGCCAGCAGCTTGACCAGGGTCGTCTTGCCGGCGCCGTTGAGGCCGATCACCGCCGTCGAACGGTTGGCGGGCAGCACCAGGTCGAGCTCCCGGTAGACCCGGCGGTCCGCGCCGGGGTAGCCGAAGGAGACCTTGCGGAAGGCGATGCCCTCGGTCTGCCGGGGCACCGGCCGCGGGTGTTCCGGGCGGGGCTCGTGGCCCGCCTGTTCCTCGAAGTCGGTGAGCGCCCGGTGCGCCAGCAGGCCGTACTGGGTCTGCACGTCGCTCTCCGGGAAGTAGACGCCGAAGCGCAGCGGTACGAGCAGGCACTGCACGGTCAGCGCGAGCGCCAGCGCGCCGTCCTGGCCGGCGGGCACGGCGGTGGCGAGCACCAGGAACGCCCCGCCCCCGCCGAGCAGGGCCACCGCCGCGAGGCCGAGGAAGGGCCGCAGCAGCAGCCGGCGGCGCTCCTTCCAGAGCTGTGCCAGGTAGCCGACGGCCTCGGCCCGGTAGCGTGCCCGGAACCAGGGCAGGGCGCCGAGCAGCCGGATCTCCTTGCCGCCGGAGGCGTCGACCGCGGCGGTCCGCAGGTAGGCGGACTTGCGGCGCTCGCCCGCCATGGACTTCCAGTACTCGACGAAGGACGCGAGGGAGCCGCGCTGGCCGAACCGGACGGCGAGGGCGGTCGCCCCGGCGAACAGGGCGGCCCACGGGCCGAGCACCACCGCGAGGACCACCAGGGCGGCGGCCAGCTGGGAGTAGCGGGCGACGAGGTTCACCAGGCCGGCGGCGGCGTCGCCGGGGCTGGGCATCGCGCGGTCGAAGGCCGAGCGGGCGTCCGCCAGCCGGTCGAGCGACTCCGGCCGGTCCAGGGCGGCGGGCGGCGCGTCGATCGTGGTGGCCGTCAGCAGCCGGTCGACGCAGTGGCCGTCGACGGCCCGGGTGACGGACTCGGCCACGGCGGTCTGGAACGGGCGCAGGGTCTGGGCGACGACGAAGGCGGCGAGGCCGGCCACCAGGGCGGGCAGCACGGTGGCCCAGTCGCCCCCGGCGGCCGCCGCCCGGGGCAGCCGGGCGATCGCGACGGCGGTGGCGACCATGAACGCCACCGGCAGCAGGCCGAGCGCGAGGTTCACGGCGAGGGCGAGGGCCACCAGCGGCCGGCCGGCCGCCGGGAGCAGCCGGGCGACGGCCAGCCAGCGGGCGGCGCGGGCGCGCACGGCCGCCGCGGGCCCGCCTCCGGTGCGGGTCATGCGCCCTCCCCGGCGGGGACCGGCGCCGACGCGAGCCGCAGCGCGCTGTCCAGGACCACCCGCTCCGTCTCGCGCAGGCACTCCTCCACCGCCGGACGGGGCAGCAGGAGGGTGTCCGCCATCACGAAGAAGCGGGCCGAGTCGGGCGAGTAGGTGGTGTGCGCGAAGAAGGTCGCGTCCTGGGCGGCCCAGGTGCCCTCGACCCAGAGCCGGGTCCGGGCCCGGAGCTCCTCGACGGCCGCGTCGCCGGCCGGCAGCCCGCCCAGGGTGTCGGGCCAGCGGTCCTGGAGCCGCGCGTCGTTGAAGAAGCAGCCGAGGTCGGGGCGGGAGCCGCGGGCCTCGGCGACGCCGTCCAGGACCCGGTCGAGGTCGACGGGGTGGTAGCGGGCGTTGCGGTAGGCGACGACGGCGCGTTCGTGGGTGGCGCGCACGAGCGCGGGGAAGTCGTCCCCGGCCGTGTCCACCGTGAACAGCGCGTTCTCGGTCATCGAGCCCACCAGGTCGTCGGTGCGCGGGTCGACCCGGTTGAAGGCGATCAGCTGGAGGACCACGGAGTCCCGGCGGGCGAACCGGCCGACGACGGCGGCGGTCGCGGCGAGCAGGACCGTCGAGGCGGACGTGCCGCAGTGGCCGGCCAGCGCGGTCGCGGCGAGCGCGAGCGCGGGCGAGTCCATGCCCAGCCGGACGAAGCGCTCGGGGTCGGCGGGGGCCTCGGGCGACGGCCCGAACATCGCGGGGGGCGCCTTCTCCAGGGTCCGCTGCCAGTAGCGCAGCGCCCCCTGGCTGCGGGCGAGCCCGCCCGGCGAACGCTCGGCGGCGGCCTGGTCGCGCGGCTGCCACGGGTCGGCGGTGAGCGGTTCCCCTGCGGCGAGGGCGCGCAGTTCGCGTTCCAGGACCCGCATCGACCAGCCGTCGACGGCCTGGTGGGTGACCACCGCGCCGACGCAGACCGCCTCCTCGCCGCGGGTGAAGACGGTGAACCGGCCGGGCATGCCGTCGGCGCCGGGCAGCGGTTCGGCGGCCTGGGCGACGGTCCGGGCCTCCGCGGCCTCCCGGACGTCGCCGCCGGGCACCGGCACGACCAGGACCTCCACGGTGCCCTCGGTGCGCACCGTCTGCTCGGGCTCGGCCCCCTCGGCCCCGCCGGACGCCCAGGTGGTCCGCAACGCCTCGTGCCGGACCAGGAGTTCACCGACGGCCCGGACCGCGGTGTCGACCGTGGTGCCCGGCGGGAGGTCGATCAGCCGGCGCACGTTGAAGTAGTGCGCTTCGTCGCCCATCCACGCGATCGTCCGCCAGATCGCGAGCTGCCCCCAGGTCAGCGGGGAGGTCCCGCCCTCCGGCACGGAAAAGGACAGTGGGCGAACTTCTTCCTGACTGGGCACCTGAAAGCATCCTCCGTCGGAGAGGGGGAGAAATGGCCCGGGGAATCCCGGCGGCCTCGCGGTGGGGCGAAGGCCCGCGGCCCCGGGGGTCGCGGGCGGCGGAACGGCGTGACTGCGGAACGGCGGAACAGCGGTCGCCACTGGACCGGACGGGCACAATCTAGGCACAGGTCTATACCAGCGTCAATGATCTGTCTCATCATCAGAGAACGTGCAGCACACCACCGTTGGCGAACAGTCAGCCGAATCCCAGCCGTCCGCACAGCCCCGGTGAACCCCTGGCGGTGACTCCCGCGCCTCTGCTTTGATGACGCCCATGAGCGACGAAAGACTCCGCCGGATCGCGATCCTGCTCTTCCCCGACGTCGAGGAACTGGACGCCGTCGGCCCGTGGGAGGTGCTCTCCTACTGGACCCGCAAGTTCCCCGAGGACGGCTGGCGCGTCGACTGCGTCTCGCGGGACGGGGCACCGGCGCACTGCGCCAAGGGCCTCACGATCCTGCCGCACTTCTCCCGGGACGCGATGCCGCCCGCCGACGTCGTCCTGCACCCCGGCGGGCAGGGCACCCGGCCGCTGATGGAGGACGAGGACCACCTCGCCTGGGTGCGCGAGCTCTCCGCGGAGGCGTCACTGACCACCAGCGTGTGCACGGGGGCGCTGGTGCTGGCCAAGGCCGGCCTGCTGCGCGGCCGCGCCGTCACCACCCACCGGACGTCCCTGGACCTGCTCGCCGAACTTGAGCCGACCGCCGAGGTCCGCCGGGACTCCCGCTTCGTGGACGACGGCGACCTCGTCACCTCGGCCGGCATCTCCGCCGGGATCGACATGGCGCTGCACCTCGTGGCGCGGCTGCACTCCGTCGAGCGGGCGCGCCAGGTCCGCCACGGCATCCAGTACGACCCCGAGCCGCCGGTCTAAAGCTCGTCCGACGACTCCCGCCCGCCCCGGTGCCGCGCCACCCCGTGGAGCAGCACCGGGAGCGCGCGGTGGCCGTTGGAGATCAGCGACTCGACCGGGCGCAGCTCGGTGCCCGGCGCGAGGACGACGTCGGGGAAGCGCTCGAACAGCCGGCGCAGGGCGGTGCGGCCCTCCAGCCGGGCCAGCGGGGCGCCGAGGCAGAAGTGCACGCCGTGGCCGAAGGCGAGGTGGTCCTTGTCCGCCCTGGTGATGTCGAAGACGTCGGCGTCCGGGTGCCGGGCGGGGTGCCGGCCCGCGGCGGCGTAGGCGGCGAGGATCACCTCGCCGCGGCGGACGGTGACACCGCCCGGCAGGTCGATGTCCTCGACGGCGTAGCGCAGCGGCAGGTGGGCGACGGGCGCGTCGTGCCGCAGCGCCTCCTCCACCACGTCGTCCCAGCCGGCCCTGCCCGCGCGCACCAGGGCGAGCTGTTCGGGGTGGCCGAGGAGCCCGGTGATGCCGTTGTCGATCAGGTTCACGGTGGTCTCGTAGCCGGCCGAGACGATCAGCAGCAGGGTGTCGCGCAGCTCCTCCTCGGTCAGCGCGGCCGCCCCGCCGTCCCCGGCCTCCTCGGTGTCGCGGGCGGCGATCAGCAGCGAGGTCATGTCGTCGCCCGGCTCACGGCGCTTGGTGGCGATCAGCTCGTCCAGCATGGCGTAGAACGCGAGCAGGTTGGCGTGCGACTGCTCCGGCGTGAGGACGGTGGAGAAGACCCGGTCGACGGTCGCGCGGAAGCCGTCCCGCAGCGCGTCGGGCAGACCGAGGAGCCGGGCGATGACCTGGATCGGCAGCCGGTGCGCCAGGTGTTCGCGCAGGTCGGCGACCGCGCCCGCAGGCAGCACGGCCAGGTCGTCCAGCAGGGCGTCGGTCAGCTGCTCGATCTGCCCGGTCATCGCGTTGATCCGGCGGGCCGAGAACGCGGTGCCGATCAGCCGGCGCAGCCGCCGGTGCTCCGGGCCGTAGGCGGTGAACATGTTGCGGGCGGCCACCCAGACCGCCAGCGGCCAGGTGGGCACCACCTCGGCGAAGTCCGGCCAGTGCTGGTACGGGTCCTTGGACACCCGGGGGTCCCGGAGCAGGGACTCCAGCAGAGCCGGATCGGCCACCCCCCAGGCCCGCACACCCAGGATGTCCACCGGCGCCGCCGGTCCGCGGGCGATCAGTTCGACGGTCTCGGCGTCACGGTCGCGGCCGGTCGGATCCAGCACGAGACGGTCCACGGGGCTCCCTCGGTCGGGCGGCTGGGGCGCGCGGCGGACGGACGCGCACCAGGACGAGCATGACGCCGCGCACCCGTGCCGTCGAGAGGGCATCACGGCCCCGGGCGGGCGGAGTTGACGCCCGGTCACCGCCTCGGCCGGCGCGGCCCGGACCGTCACCCGTTCGGTCGCCGCAGCGTCACTTGACCGATGCGCGCCGCCGCGCCGCCGTCGAGAGTGGCTCCTGCAGGCCGGACGGAGCCGCTCCCACGGAGGGAACACCAGCATGATCGACAGGCGCACCTTCACCAAGGCCCTCGGGCTCGGCGCGGGCACCACCGCGTGGACGCTCGCCGGACCGCCCGGGCCGGCCCGGGCCGCGGACACCGGCGCCGCCACGGCCGCGGCACCCACCGGCTTCGCCCGGCTGGGTGTGGTCCGGGCCGGGCTGCTCGACATCGGGTACGCCGAGGACGGGCCCGCCGACGGCCCGGTGGTCCTCTGCCTGCACGGCTGGCCGTACGACATCCACAGCTACGCCGGCGTCGCCCCGCTGCTCGCGGCGCACGGCTACCGCGTGGTCGTGCCCCACCTGCGCGGACACGGCACCACCCGCTTCCGGTCCCCCGGCACGGTCCGCAACGCCCAGCAGTCCGCCGTCGCGCTCGACGTCCTCGCACTGATGGACGCGCTGCGGATCGAACGGGCCGTCCTGGCCGGCTTCGACTGGGGCGCCCGCACCGCCGCCGTCCTCGCCGCGCTCTGGCCCGAGCGCGTGAAGGCGCTGGTGTCCGTGGGCGGCTACCTCGTCACCGACGTGCGGGCGCAGCGGGAGCCGCTGCCGGCCGCGGCCGAGCACACCTGGTGGTACCAGTTCTACTTCGCCACCGAGCGCGGCCGGCTCGCCGTGGCGGACCGCGTCAGGCGCGACGACCTGTACCGGCTCGTCTGGCGGACCGTCTCCCCCACCTGGGCGTTCGACGACGCGGACTTCGCCCGCACCGCCGCCGCCTTCGACAACCCGGACCACGCCGCGATCGTGATCCACAACTACCGCTGGCGGCTGGGCCTCGCGGACGGCGAGCGCCGCTACGACCGGCTGGAGGAGCGGCTCGCCGCCCGCCCGCGGATCGCCGTGCCCACCGTGACCCTCGACGCCGGGCGCGACCCGTTCACCGCCCCCGGCGACGGCGCCGGGTACCGGCGGTTCTTCACCGGCCCCTACCTGCACCGCACCCTGCCGGACACCGGCCACAACGTGCCCCAGGAGGCCCCGGGCGGGTTCGCCCGGGCCGTGCTGGACGCCGACCGCCTCTGAGCACGCCGCCGCGCCGCCACCCGGTGCCCCCGGACGCGGGCCGCAGCAGGTCCGGGGGGCCGGCTGCTATGCTCCGGGAACGACTGATCTTTCGCACGAGGAGACCGGACATGGTGGTGGACGACGACATCTCCGGGTGATACCCGGACCGACAGGCCGCTCGCCGGTGCACCGAAGCACCGCTGCCGCGGCCCGGCCGTCGTCCCCTCCTCCCCCCTGTCCGCCCGGGGGACAGGTGTGTCCTGCCCTGCCCCCGGCTTCCACTCCGCGAGGTCGTCACCCATGTCCGGCGCTTCCGTCGTCTGCTCCCACCTGTCCTTCTCCTGGCCCGACGACACCCCCGTCTTCCAGGACCTCTCCTTCACCCTGGGCCCCGGCCGCACCGGTCTGGTCGCCCCCAACGGCAGCGGCAAGAGCACGCTGCTGCGGCTCGTCGCCGGGGACCTGCGGCCCACCGCCGGGTCGGTCACCGTCGACGGCACGCTCGGCCACCTGCCGCAGACCCTTCCACTGACCGCCGGTCTCACCGTCGCCGAGGTACTGGGCGTCGCCGACGTGATCCGGGCCATCGACGCGGTGGAGTCCGGGGACGTCGACGAGCGGCACTTCACCACCATCGGCGACGACTGGGACATCGAGGAACGCACCCGTGCCCAGCTGGACCGCCTCGGCCTGGGGGCGCTGGCGCTCGACCGCGTGCTGAGCACCCTCAGCGGCGGCCAGGTCGTCTCGCTCGGCCTCGCGGGCCAGTTGCTGAAGCGGCCCGACGTGCTGCTGCTGGACGAGCCCACCAACAACCTCGACCTGGCCGCCAGGCACCGGCTGTACGACGCGCTGGAGGACTTCCACGGCTCGCTGCTGCTGGTCAGCCACGACCGCGCGCTGCTCGACCGGATGGAGCGCACCGCCGAACTGGACCGCGGCGAACTGCGGCTGTACGGCGGCAACTTCACCGCCTACGAGGAAGCCGTGCGGGCCGGCCAGGAGGTCGCGGAGCGCAACGTCCGCAACGCCGAGCAGGAACTGAAGCGGGAGAAGCGGGAGATGCAGCAGGCCCGCGAGCGGGCCGACCGCCGGCAGAGCAACGCCGCCCGCAACCTGAAGAACGCCGGCCTGCCGAAGATCTTCGCCGGAAACATGAAGCGGGGCGCGCAGGAGGCCGCCGGAAAGTCCGGCCAGGTGCACGCCGGACGGGTCGGCGAGGCCAGGGCCCGGCTGGACGAGGCCGAGCGCGCCGTCCGCGAGGAGCAGCGGATCGTGCTGGACCTGCCGGACACCCAGGTGCCCGCCGGGCGCACCCTGTTCCTCGGCGAGGGGCTGAGGGTGCGGCTCGGCGAGCGGGAGGTGTTCGCCGGGACCGGCGTCGACCTGACCGTCCGGGGCCCGGAGCGCATCGCGCTGACCGGTGGCAACGGCGCCGGCAAGAGCACGCTGCTTCGCCTGCTGACCGGTGAACTCGCGCCGGACAGCGGTGAGTTGCGGCGGGCCGACGGACGCATCGCCTATCTGTCCCAGCGTCTGGACCTGCTCGACCCGGAGCGGACGGTCGCCGAGAACTTCGCCGCGTACGCGCCGGAACGGCCGGAGGCGGAGCGGTTGAACCTGCTCGCCCGCTTCCTGTTCCGCGGGGCCCGCGCGCACCTGCCGGTCGGGGTGCTGTCGGGCGGCGAGCGGCTGCGCGCCACGCTGGCCTGCGTGCTGTGCGCGGAGCCTGCGCCGCACCTGCTGCTGCTGGACGAGCCGACGAACAACCTCGACCTGGTCGGTACCGGCCAGCTGGAGAACGCGCTGAACGCCTACCGGGGCGCGTTCCTGGTGGTCAGCCACGACGAGCGGTTCCTGGAGCGGATCGGCGTCACCCGCAGGCTGCACCTGGCCGACGGTGCGCTCCGGGAGGCGGCGGTACCCGGCCGCTGACCCGGGCCGGCGGTCCCGGCCGCCCGGGCCCCCGACGGCGTGATCGCGCCGGTCGCGGGTTCCGGGCGGTACGGGCCCGGGCGGTCAGGCCCCGCGCGGTACGGCCCGGCGGGCGGGCGGTAGGGCCCGGCGGGCCCCGGTCCGCGCCGCGCACCGCCGACGGGGCGACTACCCGCCGGTACCGGTGCCCGGCACGGGCGGACGGGAACGCTGCGCCGGATCGGCGCACCGCCGCGCCGGAGACCCCGGGAGCCCTCCATGCCGCCGTCCGAACGCCGCGTCCCCTCCGCCGCTCCGCAGGCCGAGCGCCCGGCACTGCGGCGGCTGGGCGAGTGGTGCGCCCGGCACTGGGTGCTCGTCATGGTGCTGTGGATCGTGGCGCTGGTCGCCGTCCAGGCCGCCAACAAGACGGTCGGCGGCGACTACTCGGACGACTTCTCGCTGCCCGGCACCCAGGCCCAGCAGGGCAAGGACGTGCTGCAGGCGCACGAGCCGGCCGCCGCGGGCACCAGCTCGCAGGTGGTGCTGCACGACCCGCAGCCGCTCACCGGGTTCCCCTCCCAGATCTCCCAGGCCGTCACCTCCCTGGCGCAGCTGCCGCACGTCCTGGGCGCGCAGAGCCCGCTGCCGCCGGCCGGACAGCCCGCGCCGCCCGGCGGACCTCTGGCCGCCGACGGCCTGACCGGCTACATCACGGTCCGCTTCGACATCAACCCGACGCTGCTCGGCGAGGACTACCTGGACGGGGTGGACAGCGCCGTCGCCCCGCTGCGGGAGGCCGGCGTGCAGGTGGAGTACGGCGGCCCGCTGGGCGAGCTGGCCCGGCCGGCGCCGGACGACCGCTCCAGCGAGGCGATCGGCTTCGCGGTGGCGATCGTGGTGCTGCTGATCGGTTTCGGCAGCCTGATCGCGGCCGGACTGCCCCTGCTGACGGCGCTGTTCGCGGCGGTGGTGGGCCTGGGGGTGCTGGGGCTGATCGCGGCGCTCTCCACCTTCGCGACCGTCGCGCCCACCCTGGCGACCATGATCGGCATCGGGGTGGGCATCGACTACGCGCTGTTCCTGCTCACCCGGCACCGGCAGAACCTCATGGACGGCGCGGACCCGGTCGCCTCCGCGGGCCAGGCCGTCGCCACCGCGGGGCGGGCGGTGCTGATCTCCGGCTGCACCGTGATCATCGCGCTGTCCGGGCTGTCCGTCTCCGGGATCTCCTTCATCGCCAAGCTCGGCGCCGCCGCCGCGGTCACGGTGGTGTCCGCGGTGCTCGGCGCGCTCACCCTGCTGCCGGCGCTGATGGGGCTGATCGGCCGGCGCATGGACCGGGTCACCGTCCGCCGCCCGATCGCCGAGACCGCCGGGGGTTCCGGCGGGGGTTCCGGCGGGGGTTCCGGGGCCGCTTCCAGCGGCGCGGCGCACGGCGGCCCGGGCGGCGCTTCCGGCGACGGGGAGACCGCCGGCGTCTGGCACCGCTACGCCCGGCGGGTCGAGGCCGGCCCCTGGCGGTACCTGATCGCCGGGGTGGTCGTGCTCGGGGTGCTGTCGATCCCGCTCTTCTCCATCCAGCTCGGTCACATCGGCGACGGAGCGGACTCCACCGACTTCACCGACCGGCGCGCCTACGACCTCATGTCGGAGGCCTTCGGCCCCGGCTCGAACGGACCGCTCACCCTGGTCGTCGACCAGAGCGCCGTGCCGGACGCGAACCGGCCCGCCGTGCTGTCCTCCGTGCAGCAGGCACTGACCGGGCTGCCCGGCGCGGCGAGCGTCGGCCCGCTGCAGACCAGCCCCGACGGCGTGGTCCTGTTCAACACCGTCGTGCCGACCACCTCGCCCCAGGACCGGGCCACCACCGACCTGGTCAACCGGCTCTCCGACACCGTGCTCCCGGACGCCGTGGCCGGCACCGGCGCCGAGACCTACGTGACCGGCAACACCGCGGCCCAGGTCGACTTCCTGGACATCGTCTCCAGCCGGCTGGTCCTGATCATCGCGGTGGTCGTCGGGCTCGCCTTCCTGATCATCCTCGCCGTCTTCCGCGGCCTGCTCGTCGCCGTCAAGGCCGCCGTGCTCAACCTGCTCTCCATCGCCGCCTCCTACGGGGTCCTGGTGGCGGTCTTCCAGTGGGGCTGGGGCGGGCCGGCGCTCGGGGTGTCGGGCAAGGTCCCGATCGAGAGCTACGTGCCGATGATGATGTTCGCCATCGTCTTCGGGCTGAGCATGGACTACGAGATCTTCCTGCTCTCGCGCGTCCACGAGGCCTGGCTGCGCACCGGCCGGGCCCACGACTCCGTGGCGCACGCCCTGGAGATCACCGCCCGGGTGATCTCCTGTGCCGCGCTGATCATGGTCAGCGTGTTCGCCGCGTTCATCGTCAGCGACAACATCGTGATCAAGATGATGGGCCTCGGCCTGGCCGTCAGCGTGCTCGTGGACGCCACCGTCGTACGCCTGCTGCTCGTCCCGGCGGTGATGACCCTGCTCGGCGCCTCCGCCTGGTGGACCCCGCGCTTCCTCGACCGGATCCTGCCCCACATCGACACCGAGGGCGAGGGCGAAGAGGTGTAGCGGCCGCGGCCCGGGTGCGTGGAACGGCCGGTTCCGGGTAGCGGAGGGGGCATGCTGACACTCGGAGTCGAAGAAGAGTACCTGCTGGTCGATCCCCGGGACGGCACCCCGCTCCCGCTGGCGGCCGAGGTGCTCGCGACCGCCGACCTGGCGCCGGCACTGCGTCCCAGCGAGGCGCAGCACGAACTGCTCCAGGTCCAGGTGGAGTCGGCCACCCCGGTCTGCGAGGACCTCGCGGGGGTGGCCCGCCACCTGTCCCGGGTCCGCGCCGGACTGAACGCCGCCGCCGCGCAGCACGGCTGCCGGGTGGTCCCGGTCGGCGCGGCACCGTTCGGCCTGGACACCCCGGTGCCCGTCACCGAGGACACCCGCTACCGCCGGGCCCACCGGCAGGCGCCCGCGCTGGTCGACGACCTGATGCTCAACGGCATGCACGTGCACGTCGGCGTCGAGGACGAGGAGGAGCGCCTGGGCGCGCTGGTGCGGGTGCGGCCCTGGCTGCCCGTACTGATCGCGCTCTCCGCCAACTCGCCGTACTTCCGCGGCCGGGACACCCACTTCGCCAGCTGGCGCACGGTCCACTTCGACCAGTGGGCGGTCAGCGGGCCACCGCCCGCCTTCGCCGACGCCGCCGACTACCGCCGGCGGGTGGCGGCACTGGGCGCCGCCGGGGTGCTCGCCGACGACGGGCAGATCTACTGGCACGCCCGGCTGTCCGGCCGCTACCCGACGGTGGAGGTGCGCGCCGCCGACGTGCAGCTGACCGTCGCCGACGCCGAGCTGTTCGCCGGTCTGATCCGCGCCCTGGTGGTGCGGGCCGTCCTCGACGAACGTGCCGGACTGCCGCGCCCGGACGTCCCCGACGAGCTGCTGCGCGCCGCCACCTGGCACGCCGCCCGCACCGGCCCGCACGGCCGGCTGGTCTCCCCCGTCGCCGGCACGGCCCGGGCCGCCTCGGGCGTGCTCGACGAGCTCCGCGCGCACCTGGCCCCGGGGCTGGAGGCCACCGGCGACACCGCGCGGATCGCCGAGCTGTGGAAGCACGCCGAGCGGGAGGGCACCGGCGCCGACCGCCAGCGCCGGTGGCACGCCGAGGGTGGCCGGGAGGGCCTGGCCGCGCACCTGGTGGCGTCCACGGTGCAGCCGGTGCCGTGAGCCGCCGGGCCGGCCGTGCCCGCCCGGCGGCCGGCCCGCTCAGGTGCGCCGGGTCCCGGCGGGATCGCCCGGCACGGCCGGCTGCCACTCGATCATCATGATGGTGACGTCGTCGGAGAGCTTGTCGTCCTGGTGCGCCAGGACGGCGTGGATGAGGCGGCGCAGCGCCTCGGGGGCGTCCTCCCCGGCGGCGGTGGCCCGGATGACGAAGTCGGTGAAGCGTTCGAGTCCGAAGAGTTCGCCGTCCGTCCCCCTCGCCTCGGTGACGCCGTCGGTGTAGAGGAGCAGCCGGTCCCCCGGGCTGAGCCGGAAGGTCCGTACGGCCCGCTGGGCCTCGCCGAGCAGGCCGAGGCCCAGCGGCGGCTCCGCGGTGCGCTCCAGCGCGTCGGCGACGACGTGCTGTCCGCGGATCAGCAGCGGCGGCGGGTGGCCGCAGTTGATCCAGTGCAGGGTGCCGTCGGTCACGTCCAGCCGCAGCAGGATCCCGGTGGCGAAGCGGTCGGGCAGCCAGGACTGCAGGCATTCGTCGATCACCGTGGCCAGCGCGGGCAGGTCCGCACCGTTGCGCCGGGCGTTGCGGCCGGCCGCGAGCGTGACGGCGGCGGTGAGGCCGGAGGCGAGATCGTGGCCCATGGCGTCGAGGACGGCCGCGTGCAGGACGCCGTCGGCCAGCGAGTGGTCGAAGGCATCGCCGCCGAGGTCGTAAGCGGGCTCCAGGACCGCGGTCGACACCACCCGGCGGGTGCGGACGGTGCGGGGCGGCAGGAAGGCCCGCAGCATTTCCGCCGGCAGGCTCATGGTGTCGGCCCGGGTACCCAGGGCGTAGCTGTCGCTGGTGTCGCGCTTGGAGGTGATCACCATGGCCAGCAGGGCGGCCAGCAGTCGGCAGCGGCGCAGGCCGTCGTGGTCCAGCCGCTCCGCCCGCAGGCACAGGACGCCGAGGCGGACCGCGCCGTCGGTCAGCGGGAACCAGGCCAGCAGCCCCGCGCCCTCGTCCTCCACGACCCGCAGGCTGCCGGTCCGGAAGGCCCAGCCGCCGACGGTGCCGTCGATCGGCAGGGAGGGCCCGCCGCCGATGGGGACGAGCCGGTGCTGCTGGATGTCGGCGAGGTAGACGATGCTCGCCCCGATGCCGAGTTCCCGGGTGTACCGCTGGGCGATGTCGGGAACGTCGCGGGGATCCAGGGTGCACCCCGTGGTGAGGAACTGCTCCAGCAGTCGCTCGCCGAGGTTGAGCGGCGGTGTCGCGTCGGCCATTCCTCCAGCAGATGCCATGTCCGCTCCTCTCCGCCACCCGCCGGAGCCGTCCGGCGGCGCTGCGGTCCGCGTTGCCCGCTCCCCCCGCGGGGCCTGGTCCCGGGGCTGGTCCTGTTCCTGGTGAGCGTCTGCCCCGGTCGGCGGGGCGGAACCGGTCCGGGCGCCCTCGCCCACGGCGCGGCGCCATACGACCGCACGGAGTGCTCGCCGGAGGCTTCCGACCGGCGACCGGCACCGGGGAGGGACGGGGAGGGACGCGCACGTGACGGCGCGCCCGCGGTGTCGGCCGCGGTGTCGGCCGCGGGCGCGCCGGGGGGCCGGGCCGGGCCCGGCGCCCCGGGGCGGATCGTCGGACGGGTCGGCTCACCCGTCGGGGTCACCGCCGTCGGGGTCACCGCCGGGTTCGTCGGCCTCGGACTCGTCCGCCCCGGGGCGCCGGGCCCGGCCCGGCTCGACCGTGGTCGCGTCGCCGCCGCCGTCGCCGCCTTCGTCGCTGCTCGGGGCCCCGCCCGTGTCCGGCGCACGGGCACCGGGCCGGTCCTCGTCGTTCGGGTCGTGGTGCAGCGGTACGCCGCCCGCACCACCCTGCGGGATCTCGTCCATGGCCGTCTCCTCGTCTCGTACGGGATCGCCCCGTTCACTTCGCGGGTGCCCCGGAGCGGTCCGGTCAATCGGGCCGGGCGCCGCTCCGCAGCAGCGCGAAGACCGCGGCCAGGAGCACCGCCCAGCCGCCGGTGCCCGCCCAGAACGCCGCCGGGGCGCAGCCCCTCAGCCCGGCCGCCAGCAGACCCAGGGAGCACAGCTCCAGGCCCAGCACCGTCCGGGGCCGGGCACCGCAGAGGGCTTCCCAGAGGCGGGTGCGCAGCCGCAGGCCGGCCGCGCGGACCACCACGTGCGGCGCGCGGCCGTACCAGGGCTCGGTGCCGATCCCCATCGCCACCGCGCCGCCGCCGTACCGCGCCGCTCGTCCCCGCCCGTCCACCGTGTCCGCCTCCTCGTGGTCCGCCGTGCCTGCCGGGCCCTCGGGTGCCCCGGTTCCCGCGCGGCTAACCTCCGGATCACCGGGCCGGGCAGCGCGGTGGGCGGGCGGGTGTCCCGGCGCCGGTGCCGGGGCAGACGCGCGGGCGTGAACCCGATCGAACGCTCCCTCCGTGCCCTGGACGCCTTCCAGCAGCGTCACCGCCCGGCCGCCGTCGTCGTCGGCGTCGTCAAGAAGTACGGCGACGACCGCGGCGACCTGCTCTGCGCCCTGCTCACCTACTACGGCTTCATCGCGCTCGTCCCGCTGCTGCTCCTGCTGAGCACCGTGCTGGGCTTCGTGCTGCACGGCCACCCGGGGGCGCAGCAGGCCGTCGTGGACTCGGCGCTCGCCGACTTCCCGATCATCGGCGACCAGCTGCGGCAGAGCACCCACCCGCTGGAGGGCAGCGGGCCGGCGCTGGTGATCGGCGCGCTCGGGCTGCTGTACGGCGCGCTGGGCGTGACCCAGGTGCTGCAGCACGCGATGGCCGAGATCTGGAACGTCCCGGGCGTGCGGCGGCCCGGCTGGTTGCCCCGGCTGGGCCGCGGGCTGCTGCTGCTGGTGGTCCTCGGCACCGGGCTGGTGCTGACCACGGCCGGCGCGGCGCTGGTCGGCACCACGCTGGGCGGAAC
This sequence comes from Kitasatospora sp. NPDC056327, assembly GCF_042261735.1. Classification (NCBI taxonomy): domain Bacteria; kingdom Bacillati; phylum Actinomycetota; class Actinomycetes; order Kitasatosporales; family Streptomycetaceae; genus Kitasatospora; species Kitasatospora sp. NPDC056327. Next base: position 24,341 of record NZ_JBHJRC010000082.1, read on the forward strand.
GCTCGCCCGGATCGGGGCCCTGGTCGTCTCGGCACTGCTGAACACCCTCCTGTGCCTGGCGTGCTTCCGGGTGCTCACGCCGAAGGAGGTGCCGACCCGGGCGCTGTGGCCGGGCTGTGCGGCGGCCGGACCGCTCTTCACCGCGCTCCAGGCGTTCGGCTCGCTGCTGGTCGCGCACGAGCTGCGGCACGCGGGGCAGGTGTACGGCTTCTTCGCGACCGTGATCGGGCTGCTCTCCTGGCTCTACCTGGCCGCCCGGATCACCGTGTACGCGGCGGAGACCGATGTGGTGCTCGCCCGCCGGCTGTGGCCGCGCGGCCTGCTCCAGCCGCCGCTGACCGAAGCCGACGAGCGGGTGCTCGCCTCCGTGGCCCGGCAGGAGGAGCGGCGGCCCGAACAGCGCGTCGACGTGTCGTTCACCGACGCCGGGGAGGGCCCGGGCGAGGGGCCCGGTCCTGTCGGCCCCGGACCTGCCGCCCCTGGGACCGGGGCCGGGGGCGGGGAAGGGGACCGGGACGGCGACGGGAAGGCCCCGGCTACCGCGCCGCGTCGTCCGGGCGGGTACCGGGGGCGTCGGTGACCGAGACGCGGGGCAGCGCGTACGGGTGGTGGTCGCGCAGGTGGCCGATGAGGTGCTCGCGCAGCTGGCAGCGGAGCTCGTAGGCGTGCTCGGCGTTCGCGGCGGTGGCCAGCGCCCGGACGACGATGGTGGTGGGCGTGGTGTCGACCACCTGGAGGGCGCTGCCCTCGCCGTCCCAGAGCGGGTTGGCGGCGAGGAAGGCGTCGAACTCCTCGCGCAGCTTGCCGACCGGCGCGTGGTGGTCGAGGTGGAGCAGCGCGGTGCCGGTGATCCGGCTGGAGCGGCGGGACCAGTTCTCGAACGGACGGCCCACGAAGTAGGACATCGGCATCACGATCCGCCGCTGGTCCCAGGTGGCGATCACCACCGCGGTGAGGGTGATCTCCTCCACGGTGCCCCACTCCCCCGCGACCACGACGACGTCGCCGATCCGGGCGAGGTCGCCGAAGGCCATCTGGACGCCGGCGAAGACGTTGGCCAGGGTGCTCTGCGCCGCGACGCCCGCCACCACGCCGACCAGACCGGCCGAGGCGAGCAGGCTGGTGCCGATGCCGCGCACGGCGGGGAAGGTCATCAGCACGGCGCCCAGGGTGACCAGCCCGATCACCGCCTGGCATATCCGCCCCAGCAGGTCCGCCTGGGTGCGGGCCCGGCCGGCCCAGGCCGGGTCCCGGCGGTGGACGGCGAGCCGCACGGTGCCGTCGACGAGCAGCGCCACCACCCGGGCGCAGAGCCAGCCGCCGCAGGCGATCGCGAGGATCAGCACGAGGTGCCGCAGACCGTCGCGCGCGGCGAGCGGCGCGGCGATCCACGGCAGGGCGCCGAGGACCAGCAGGCAGGCGGTCAGCGCCAGCACCGGACGGCGGCACCGGGCCAGCAGGCGCGGCACGCCCGTCGTCCGCCCGCCGGCGGTGAGCCGGCCCGCCAGCGCGAGCGCGGCCCGGTCCAGCCCGTACGCGAGGAGGACCGCCGCCAGACCCGCCAGCGCCAGCCGCACCAGACTCCACCCCATCGTTCCGTTCTCCTCCCGGCCCACCGGCCGGGAGGCTCCCGGCCCGCGGCCCGTCTTTCCCGGCCCGGCCCGCTCACACCTGCGGGGCCGCCGGCCGGTGCCGGTCAGCGGGCGGGTGGCGGTCCGTGCGACCGGAGGGACGGACGGGCCCGGCGGAGGGCGGCGGACGTCCGGTGGCGGGGACGAGCCGGGGTGTCCGGCCTGCCGGTTCGGACGGACCGGACGCCGGGCCCCCGACGGGGCTCGACGGAGCGGTGCACCGCCGGGACCGGCCTGCCGGTACGTCCGGGGCGGGTCCGCGATCACCGCGGGCCCGCCCCGGAAGTGGCGTCGGCTCAGCTCTTCGGGCGGGTCAGGTCGTAGACCGTGCGGGTGTCCACGGTCACCTTCGCGTAGTGCTCCTCGACCCAGGCCTCGATCCGGCCGATCTGGTTGTTGCCGCTCCCGCCGAACACACCACCCGGCCGTCCGCCGGGGAACCCGCCGGGCGCGGCGCCTCCGGCCCCGCCGGGCGCCCCCGGGAAGCCGTCCCCCGGTGCTCCGGGCGCACCACCCGCGGCACCGCCCGGCCCGGGGCCGGAGCCGCCGGTCCCACCGGGCGTTCCGGTACCGGGCGGGGCTCCGTCCCCGCCGCCGGGGACGCCCGGAGCGCCGCTCCCGCTCCGTCCACCGGCCCCGGCCGGTCCGGCGGGGCCCGTACCGCTGCCTGGTCCCCGGCCTCCGGCGACCAGGTAGTGGATCTCCCCCCTGGCGACGTACCGCCGGAACTCCTCCAGGGTCGGCGAGTTGTCACCGCCGCTGAAGCCGCCCATCGCCATCACCGCCCTGCGGGAGGCGAGTTGCAGGCTCCCGGCCTGCTGGGCGCCGACCGTCGCCGCCGCCCAGCGGTTGTCCGTCTCCTTCAACAGCCCCACCAGCGCGGGGCCGACGTCACCGCTCCCGGGACCGCCCGGGCCGAACACGCCCCCGCCCCCCGGGCCGCCGTCGGCGTCCCCGGCGCCCTGGCCCGGCACCGGGGGCGAACCGGGCCAGGTGCCGGGCGGGCCACCGAAGCCGCCCGGCGCGCCCGCGCCGCCCGGGCCCGAGGCGGGGATGGGTCCACCGTGCGGCTGGGAGGCGGTGGCCACCGCCCACGCGGTGGAGCCGCCCAGGGCGCCGACCAGCGAGGCCGCCACCGCGGCCACCGTCACCGCCTGCCGCGCCCGCGTCGCCGCGGCCAGCGCCGCCGCCCCGCCGACGGCTGCCACCAGCAGGGCCCACCGCAGCCACGGCAGCCAGGAGGAGTTCCGGCCGAGCAGGAGGAAGGCCCAGGCCGCGGCCGCCGCGGTCATCAGCGCCAGGACCACCCGCGCCCACGGAACGTCGCGCCGGTGCCACAGCTCGACCGCGCCGATGCCGACCAGCGCACCGATCGGCGGGGCGATCGCCACCGTGTAGTACGGGTGGATGATCCCGCTCATGAAGCTGAACAGCACCCCGTTGACCAGCAGCCAGCCGCCCCACAGCAGTGCCGCGGCCCTGATCCGGTCGGTGCGGGACGCACGCCGGGTGAGGAACAGCAGGGCGACCAGGGCGATCAGCGCGGTCGGCAGCAGCCAGGCGACCTCCCCTCCGAACGCGCTGCCGAACATCCGGGTGACGCCGGTGCTGCCGCCGAACGCGCCACCGCCCGGTCCACCGGGCGGCCCGCCACCCGGTCCGCCGGGCCCTCCGCCGCCCGGGTTGCCGTCGCCGCCGAAGATCCGGCCCAGTCCGTTGTAGCCGACGGCGAGCTGCCACTCGCTGTTGTTCGTGGAGCCCCCGATGAACGGGCGGGACGAGGCCGGCCAGAGCGCGACCGCCAGCACGAACCAGCCGGTCGAGACGGCGATCGACAGGCCTCCCCACAGCAGGTGCAGGAACCGCTTGGCCAGGGACACCGGCGCGGCCCACAGGTAGACCAGCGCCAGCGCCGGGACGATCACGTAGCCCTGCATCATCTTCGCCAGGAAGGCGAAGCCCACGGCCGCCCCCGCGAGCACCACCCAGCGCGCCCGTCCGGACTCGACCGCCCGGACCGTCGCCCAGCAGGCCAGCAGCATCAGGAGCACCAGCATCGCGTCCGGGTTGTTGAACCGGAACATCAGCGCCGCCACCGGCGTGACGGCCAGCGCGAAACCGGCGATCAGCCCGGCCACCGGGCCGGACCAGCGGCGCACCGCCGCGTGGAGCAGCGCGACCGAGAGCACGCCCTGCAATGCCTGCGGGACCAGCATGCTCCAGCTGCTGAAGCCGAAGATCCGCCCGGAGAGCGCCATCACCCACAGCGACGCCGGGGGCTTGTCCACCGTGATCGCGTTGCCGGGATCGAGCGAGGCGAAGAACAGCGCCTTCCAGCTCCGGGTACCCGCCCAGGTGGCCGCCGCGTAGAAGGAGTTGGCGTCGCCCGACGCGCCCAGCCCCCACAGGTAGAGGACCGCGGTGAGCAGCAGCAGCCCCCACAGCGCCCGGCGCGCCCAGCGCGGCTGCTCCCCGGCACCGGACGGGGACGCGGGCCGGCCGGGGCCCGCGCGCCCCGGATCGTCCGCCCGCTCCGGTTCGTGCCCCGGGCTGTCGGGCGGGAGCCGCTCCACTAAAGGCGTGGACATGACATGAACTCCCCGGGTCGGATGCCAACAGGAGCACTCAAGGTAGAGGGCGCGTCTTTCAGGTCTCGGCAAGGAACCTGGGAGTCTGCTGTGAATTCGCTCCGGTGCGGGGCTCTCCTCATCGCCGGCACCCAGGTTCGGTGCGCGGGACCGCTCGCGGGGCGCACGCCTCCCGGCCCGCGCACACCTGCCGCCCGGTGGCATGGATCCGGCGGACCGGGGCACCCGACCGGCACACACCCGCCCCGGAGCGGGCGGGCCACCGGCCCGTACGACGGAAGGAGAAGGAAACATGAACGAGGGCGTCAACCTCTGGGAGTTCCGCGACACTTCCGGCCACACCGCCGGGACCGACCTCATCGGGTTCCACGTCGAGGCCGTGGACGGCGCGGTCGGCAAGGTGGACAAGCTGTCCGAGGAGGTGGGAGCCCAGTACCTGGTCGTCGACACCGGCCCGTGGATCTTCGGCCGCCTGGTGCTCCTGCCCGCCGGCACGGTCATCCGGGTCGAGATCGGCGAGCAGAAGGTCTACATAGACCGGACCAAGGACGACATCAAGAACAGCCCCACCATGGGCGCGAGCGACAGCGACCTCGGCCCGGACTACCGCGACCGCTATGCCGTCTACTACTCCCCCTTCTACGGGGGCCGCATCATGTGACGGGCCGTTCGCCGGGCGTCTCGCGGGTGGTGTGCCCGCCCCTCCGCCGTGCCGGAGGGG